>NZ_JARJHW010000085.1:0-29722 GCF_040560175.1 Streptomyces panacea | reverse complement strand
TGCGCACCGAGTCGGCATCCGCGAGCTGGACAGCGCATCCGCGCCGGCGTGGTGAGAGGCTTGGGGTATGCGGGCGCTCCACGGCTCGGCATCCGGTACGAGTCTGATGAGATCCAGCAGGACCCTGTTCGCTCTCGCGAGGGCCCTGCCGTTCGCGGTGCTCCTCGCAGTGCTCGGCATCGAGCTCTCCCCTGCCCACTTCCTCTACACCGGACCGCTCCTCTCGCCGGCCCCGGCGCTGGCCGCCGTCACGATGGGCCCCGCTGGAACCGGTTCCGTGATCTTCCTGGCGGGGATGCTGAGCACGATCACAGCGACCCAGAACCACGCATGGGGCACCCCAGCGGTCTACAGCAACCTGCTGGCACTGCTCGTGGTGTCCGTTGCCAGTCTCGCGACCAGTACCGCGCGAGTACGCAGGGACAACGAGCTCGCGAAGGTCCGCCGGATCGCCCAGGTCTCCCAGGACGTGGTGCTGCGCCCCGTGCCTGCCCGCCTGCAGGGTGTACGAGCCGCAGGCGTATACCTGGCCGCCGAGGAAGGCGCTCGCATCGGCGGCGACCTCTACGAGGTAGTGGCCACGCCCTTCGGAATCCGGATCATCGTGGGAGACGTTCGCGGCAAAGGACTGCCCGCGGTGCGCTCGGCCGCCGCGGTACTGGGCGCGTTCCGCGAGGCGGCCGACTACGAACCCGAACTACCCGACACGGCGATGCGGTGCGAGGCCGCGCTGCGACGTGAGCTGACGCGCGCGGAGGGCCCGGAGGAGACGGCTGAATCCCGAGATCCGGCGGAGGAGTTCGTCACGGTGGTCATCGCCCAGATAACGGACGCACCTGTCGTCGAACTGGTCAGCCGCGGCCATCCCCCACCGCTGCTGCTCCGCAGGGGCGAGACCACCTCCCTGGAAACCGCCAGCCCGTCGCCGCCGCTCGGTCTGGAAGAACTCCTCAGCACGTCCCCCGTCCCGGCCGAGAAATACCCTTTCGAACACGGCGACCGGCTGCTGCTCTACACCGACGGAGTCCTGGAGGCCCGCGACCCCGCCAGAAACTTCTTCGACCTGCCCACACACCTGGCACGACTGCACAATTGCACCCCCCAGGAACTGCTGGACCGGCTGCACATGTCCCTCCTCCACCACACAAGAGGACGTCTGGCGGACGACGCAGCGATGATCATCATCGAGCGGGACACACACCACGGCTCCGCACAGGCCACCTGAGGGCGGCGAGACGGAGTGCGGCTCGGTGGGCAGTGGCCGTCGCGCTCACCCCCGTACGCGACTACGCATTTCTAGACGACTGGTCTAATCCGGTGTTACGGTCGAGCCATGCCAGTCACCAAGGTGGAAACGCGCCAGAGCCTCCTGGACGCCGCGCGGCGGATCGTGGCCGCGAAGGGCTACGCCGCGGTCGGCATCAACGAGATCCTCACCGAGGCCGGCGTCCCGAAGGGGTCGTTCTACCACTACTTCGGCTCCAAGGACGCCTTCGGCGAGGCGATGATGAAGAGCTACTTCGACGAGTACCTCGCGACCATGGATGGGATCTTCGCCGCGAAGGGCAGGAGTTCCGCGCAGCGCCTGATGAGGTACTGGCAGAACTTCCACGACACACAAGCCGTGGACGACTGCCAGGGCGGGTGCCTGGTGGTCAAGCTCGGTGCGGAGATCGCCGACCTCTCCGAGGTGATGCGGGCGGCGACGAAAGTCGGGACAACGGCGATCGTCGACCGACTGGAGCAGGCGATCGGCGGCGGCCTTGCGGACGGGTCCATATCTGTCGACGACAGCCCCCGCGCGACGGCCGAGGCCCTCTACGACCTGTGGCTCGGCGCGAGCATCATGGCGAAGATCCATCGCGGCCCGGACCATCTCGACCGTGCCATGACGGTCACCCGCAGGGTCCTCCACGTCTGACAATCCCCCGCAGCCTCGCGGGCACATCGCCCCGAGGCGGCATCAATGGAAGACCGGCCTACCGGAGTAGACCGGTCTAGGAGAGAAGCCTCATGACCACTGACCTCATCTACTCGGACGCGAGCGGACTCGCTGAACTGATCCGCGACAGAAAGGTGTCGTCCGTCGAGGTGGTGCGGGCGCACCTCGATCGCATCAAGGCCATCGATCCGAAGCTCAACGCGATCGTGGTGCTCGCCGACGGCGCTCTGGAGGCCGCGAAGGCGGCGGATGAGGCACTGGCGGCGGGCGTCGAGGTCGGGCCGTTGCACGGCGTGCCGTTCACGGTCAAGGACTCGTTCGACACCGCCGGGGTGCTGACCCAGCGCGGTTCCCCGATCTTCGAGGGCCGCGTCCCCGACACGGACGCCACCAGCGTGGCACGTATGAAGGGCGCCGGCGCGATCCTGCTCGCCAAGACCAATCTCCCGGAGTTCTCGTACTCGACCGAGTCCGACAACCTCCTGACGGGCAGGACGAACAACCCCTGGAACCTCGACCGCACGTCCGGCGGTTCCAGTGGCGGGGAGTCGGCGGCGATCGCGGCCGGTATGTCGCCGCTCGGGCTCGGAAGCGACCTGGCCATCTCGGTGCGCGGGCCGGCCGCTCACACCGGCATCGTCGCCCTCAAGGCCACACACGGGCGTATCCCGATGACCGGCGTCTGGCCGCGCGTGCCCCGCCGCGACTGGCACGTCGGCCCCATGGCCCGCACCGTCCGCGACCTCGCACTGGCGTACTCGGTGCTCTCCGGCCCGGACGGCGCCGACGGCTTCGCCACCGTTCCGCGCGAGTTCGACACCGGCCTGGGCGCGTCGCCGGACCGGCCCGTCCGCGTCGGCCAGCTGGTCGACTCCGGACTCGGCCCGATCGACCCGGAGGTCGCTGCCACCGTGGAGAAGGCCGCCGAAGCGCTGCGAGGCGCCGGGGTTCACGTCGAGGCTGTAAGCATCCCGGCGCTTGAGCGGGACAACCCTCTCGACCTCTTCAACCGGCAGCACGTCATGGAGATGAAGCCGGCCTTCCGGGACGTCACCGCCGGTCACGAGGACCAGATGGGCAAGGTCTCCAGGGCCATGCTCGCCGGCCCGGACACGTCCATCCACGACTACGTCCTGGCCGAACAGGGCATCGAACGTCTCCGGGACGCATTCACCGAGTACTTCCAGCAGTACGACGCCCTCCTGCTCCCGGTCCTGCCCATCCCCGCCCACGAGCACGGACTGACCCAGTTCACGATCAACGGTCGGACGGTGGACGCCGCCCATATCCAGACGGCGACCGTTGCGTTCAACCTGACCGGACTCCCGGCCCTGTCCATGCGGTTCGGCACGAGCGGCGACGGCATGCCGATCGGTGTACAGCTGGCAGCCAACTGGCACGCCGAGTCGACGATCCTGCACATCGCGTCGCTGCTGGAGTCGCTCAGTCCGGTCCGTGACCAGCACCCCGCCATCTGACGACCACGAGTCCCCACCTGGGCGCTTGCGCTTCGCGGAGACATCGACACGTTCGTCATCGGAATCGAGGGCGGGGTCGGGCCCCTCCCTCGCCAGGAAGTTGAAGGGTTCGCGCGATCATCCGTCGGGCGGCCGGCGTTCGGGTGTGGGGCCGGGCTGTGGTCGCTACCCCAGTGTCACCACGTCGATGAACACCGTCCGCTGCCGCAGCTCGGTGGCCAGGGTGGCGTCGTCGCCGGCGACCGCGGGCTCGATGTCCTCGGTCTCCCGGACCACCACCCGCAGACGCCCGTCGCTCGCCGGAACCGCCAGCACCGGGAGCGGTTCGCCGAGCACTCCCGACACCACGTGTCCCGGCACCCGATGCCACATACCGGCGACGTCCGGCGCGGCGGAGGTGAGGTCGCTGGCCGCCGCGCCCGAGCACTCCTCGACGAGGGCGACGACCCCGTTCCGGGTCGGCCCGAGTGGACCGGTTCCGGTCAGCAGCACCCGCAGACCGTCGGCCACGTGCTGCACGGAGAGCGTGCGGTCCGGCATGAGTTGCACGAACTCGGTGGTCACCGGGGTCGACAGCGCGCAGTCGGGCAAGCTCTCCGGCTGGTAGCGCGCGAGCGCCAGGCGCACGAAGGGGCAGTACGAGTCGGCCACCGCGCCGGGCAGCTCGACATCGGCGTACCAGCGGTCGGTCTCGACGTGCAGGTGCGCGGGGTAGGGCACCGCCCGCACCACGGTGCCGGTACCCGGCAGCGTGTGCTCCGCGGTCGCGCCCGCCGCTCCGGCGAACACTTCGGGACCGGCTGTTCCGGCGGCATCACCGGTGGCCCAGATCGGATCCCGCGACACCCGGGTCAGGTCCGGCCCGGTGAGCACGGCGAGCAACTCGCCCTCGCCGGACAGGTTCCACGGTCGCGCCAGCTCGACCCGGACCCGGCCGCCGCGGCGAATCCGCTGTACCGGCCCGGCTGCCAGGTCGGCCGAGCCCTCCCAGCGGAACGACGGGGACACCGCGAGCACGACCGGCGCCACGGGCGGCGCCGAGCTGGGGATGCTGACGGCCTCGGCCGGGGTGGTGTCGTGCTGGAAGGCGGCGTCCTCCCCGGCCGTGAAGAACTGCCGGAACCGGCTGAGCGCGGTCAGGGTGTAGGTGACGCGCCGGTGCCGGGTGTCGCCGAACTCGTGCCGTACCGCCAGCTCGGTGGCGTCGGGCGCGACCGCGACCGAGCACACCTGCTCGGTCAGCAGTGGCCCGGCGGCATCGCTGTCGCCGGGTTCGTGCCACCGCGCCGCCACGTCGACCTGGCCGGTGGACTTGCGGTCGACGCCGAGCAGCGGGTGGTCGGAGTCGGCGAGCGCGGCCCAGGTGGCGCCGGCGTCGCGGGTGGCGCGCAGGGCGGCGGCCGGTGCCGCGAGTGGCCTGCGAACGGCGTGCACCAGCCGCACCACCCTTGGCGGGGTCAGCATCGGGTGCCGCCCCGCTGCCAGGCCGGCCTCCGCGGCGTTGGGCACCCATTCCTGGATCTCGAACTCGTCGATCTTGTTGGCGTCCGCGCGGGAGCTGAGCTCCAGCCCAGCCTGCTCCCCCGGCATCAGCCTCACCACCAGCGTCTCGCCCTCCCATTCGATGACCGGCTCGCCGGGCCCGCGGCGCTCCCGCAGCACGAGCGCCTTGGCGGAGTAGTCGGGCCAGCGCGGCTGCCAGGCGCTGTCGGTGCTCTCCCCCGGCGCCGGCGCGTCCGGGCCCGGGGTGAGGAAGCCCAGCACGCTCACCGCCGCCGGATCGGCGAGCCAGCTGTAGTCACCCTCCGCGGTCGCGGTCGGCGGGGTCACCGCCCGCCGCACCCAGCCGAGGACGACGGTGTCGTCGGCCGGGTTGCCGTCGGCATCGGTACCGCCGAGCCGGCCGTGCTGTTCGGCGAGGGTCATCGAGGTCGGCGGCGGCAGCAGGATCCGGCGATCGTTGTGCGGATACTCGGGGTGCGCGACGGCGAACTGGTCCAGGTCGAGAGCGGTCGCGCCCGCCGGGTCACTGCGGACGACCAGGCAGTCGAGAGTCCCGCCGGGACCGAACGCGGCCGGGTTGGCGACCAGTTGACCGGACTCCAGATGGAACGCGTCGACCGGCGGCGCGAATTCCGGCGGCGGAATCGGCTCGTGCCGCCGATAGAGCACGAGGTCGGTCGCGCTGCGGTTGATACCGGGCCGCAGGTCGTCGAAACGGAGACCGCCGCCGGCCATGTCCGCGACCCGGATGCGCATCTGGTAGCCCTGTCCGAACCGCAGTTCGCCGAGCTTTCGCTCGGACCGGCCGAAGTCCCAGTGGAAGTCGTACGGCAGCGGCAGCCGGGTCGCCGCGCCGGGCACCGGGCCGTGCTCGTCGAACACCGGGCGGGGCAGCACCAGGTTCCACCCGTTCCACCGGGTCACCACCTCGTCGGCGCGGATCACCCGGTCGGAGCCGATCACCGCGGTGTTGGCCTTCACGTGTCCCTCCTCGACCTGCGCCGCCGGACCGATCGGCTGGTCACCGACGCGGTAGGTGGCGGTGCGCTCACACAGGGGGAACCACTGGCCGGTATGCCCCTCGGTGCTGGCCTGCCGAATGTCGACGCGGTAGCCGAGCACGAGATCGTCGGCGGTGAGTTCCCGCTCGTGCAGCGGCCGCTCGGCGTTCGCGGCCCGCTGCCGCAGCTGCGCGCGGCGGCCGTTGCGCAGCAGTGCCAGTCCCGCCGACCGCAGCACCGGCAGCGTCACCGCGCTCTCGCCTTCGGTGATCGACCGGGCACCGTCGCGGAGCCGGTCGGCCCCGCCGGCCACGTCGAAGGTGGCCACGCTCCAGGCCGCCGCTGCGGCCGGGTCGGCGCCGATCTGGCTGGTGCCGGTGAGGTCGACCATGCCCGTGCGCAGGTCGCTGCCTTCCTCGGGGGCCGGCACGAAATGCACCTGGTCGAACTCGAAGCGCGTCCACGGGTTGACCGTGAGCCAGTCGCCGGGCAGGTCCGCGCCCTGTGTGCACCGGACCCGGATCAGTTGGGACCCGACCGGGATGGTGGCGACGTCGAGGGCGAGTTCGAGGATCAGACCCAGCCGGGTGAGCACCGCCGGATGCTCGCGCAGCAGCGAAATGGTGCGCGCGAAGTCCGGCGCCCGCCACTCCTCGGGCCCGAGCTGCCCGGGTACGGCGGCGGGTTGCTCGGCGGCCCACCGCGCGTACTGCTCGCGCAGCACCGGGTCGGCCTCGACGGCCGGGTCGGCGATCGCCCGCGCGGACATGGTGTAGGTCTGCCGCACCTGGGCGGCATCGGTCGATGTCGGGCTCACCGTCGGGGTGTCGTACACCCGTCGACGTGGCGGTTCCACCACGGTGTCGGCGGGGAAGAACGACCGCCACACCTCGCTGTCCGGCGCGGTCAGCGCAGTGAGCCCGGTGACGCCGGTGACGCTCGCCTCGGCGCCGGGCGCCGTCTCCACGGTGAACTCGGCACCGGCCAGTGTCGCCGGCCAGTCCCGCAGTCCGAAGCTCGAAAGCGGCTGCGGTGTCGCCGTGTCGAGCTTGGGAACCACCAGTACGCGCAGGGGCGCTCGATCGCCCGTGACGACGCCGGCCGGCACCGCGATCCACAGAATCTCGTTCACCCGAACGCTCCTCGATAGTCCCGCCAGGCCTGCAGTGCGACCGGATCCGGTCCGGGCGGTGGTACGGCGGCATTCACCGGCCGGGCCGGCGCCGGAACGGGTTGGCGAGCCGAGCCACCGGCGATCACCCAGTCCCCGCTGTCCAGCTCGACCGACTCGGAGAACAGGGTGACGTCGATCTCGACAACGATCTTCGCGCGCCCCACCAGCGCGTTGGTGTCGAACTGGTAGGCCAGCTCGACCTGAAGCTCCACCGACACCGACACCAGCCCGAGCAGCTCCACGCTGCCGCCGATGTGGATGAAGCCGGTGAGCCGGGGCGCGCCCGCCACCAGCTCGTACCGGATGCCGCCGAACGCGTGTACCTCAGCGGTGGCCACACCGAGGTTGATCGCCAGCGCGGCGCCGAATTGCAGCGACACCTCCAGTCGGCGCAGCCCCGAGCGGTCCAGTTCGAGATCGAGGTAGCCACCACCGCCGAACATCAGCACGGTGAGCGTGAACGGCCGTGCCCGCGAGGCGAAGCCGAGCGACAGGGACACCGGTTCGCCGTCGAAGGGCACCCGCAGCGCGGCACTGAAGGTCAGATTGCTCAGCACGAAGGACAACGCCGCGACATCCGGCAGAGGCACCGCGTAGCTCGCGGTGATGTCCTTGGCGGTCGGTACGATCCTGGGCCCGAGCTTGCCCAGCCCCACCTTTTCCTGGAGCACGTCCAGCAGCCGCAGCTTGCCGACGAACGCCGCGCTCAGCCCGTCGATGGCCAAATGCGGTGCCTCGCCGGTGAGTTGGCGGAACTCGACCCGCGCGAAGCTGATCTCGACCATCGGCTCGCTCACCGGCAGGACCAGCTTGAAATCGGTGATCACACAGGTCGTCTCGTTGCGCGCGGCGGAACTCGTGTTGCGCAGGGTGAGCGTGGACGTCTCCGTCGACAGCGGCAGGAAATCCCCGCCGGGCGCCGCGGCGAGAGCGATCCCCTCCCAGGTCAGCCGGACCTCCGGCGGGGTCGTGTCGAGCGTGACCATCTCGGGCGGCGCGGGAATGTCGCGGACCAGGTCGCGCAGGTCGAAGCCGAACAGTGAAGCGCCCTCGGCGAACAGGGCGGCCGGGGCCAGCGACTGCGATCCGGCGACGTTGACCAGGCCCCGCACCCGGGAGATGCCGTCCGCGACGAACTTGGGCGCGGCCAGCCCGCCGGAGCGATCGGCCATGGCGGTGAAGTCGACAACGAGATCGTCGAGGATGCGCAGCGGGATGTCGTCGGAGGTGGCTTCCAGATATGCCTGGTCGAAGACGGTCCGCACCCGCGGGTCGGTGTCCAGCAGGGTGCGCATCGTCGGCAACGCGACCTCGGCCGCCCAGGACCCCGGCTCCCCCGCGCGGCCCAGCGACGGGACGAAGCCACCGCCGGGCGACGGGCTGCCGGCGATGTTGAGGCGGTACACCTCCTGCACGTCGGACGGTGCCGTACGGGCCTGGTCGAGCACCATGTTGATCTTCGCGCCGGGCAGATCCACCGTCCCGTGCCCCGACGCGGTGTAGAACCGGTGGACGCTTTCGGTCACTTCCGGGTTGTCCAGCGACCGGAACGTCGCGCGGAGCTCGTCGCCGAGCTCCAGGTCCGCGACGAACACCAGCGGCAGCTCGTAACCCACCTGCCGTCCGGGCTGGCTGGAGCGCACCGGGAAGCGGATCGGCGCGCCATCACGAGTCGGCAGGAAGTAGGTCTCCACCTGCTCGGTGTCCAGATTCTCCAGCCGCAGCAGCTCGATGGCCCGCCGCGCGTCCCGCGCGGCCACGTCGAACCCCAACCAGTTCTGCGCGGCCCCGGCGCGGGTGGCCCCCTCCGGGTCGTCCGGGTCGAGCGGGTCGGCCGCGTCGTCGGTCCAGCCGCCGGCGAGTTCTTCCACCTGCGGCATCCCGGCGAGCAGCGCGTCCGGTCCGTACAGATCCTCGAAGACCCGCTCGGCTTCCATCTCGGCCCGCTGCGCCCAGCTGTCGAGTTCGGCGATCTCCCGGGTCGGCCGGGGCACCGTCTGCCAGTCGGCGTCGTCGACACCGCCGAACTCCAGCGTGGTGAGTTCCACCTGCTCGAACGGGAACGCCCGGGACTGGAGCCCGTCGACCGTCGACTCGGTGACGCACAGCACCCGGGTCTTGCGCAGCACCGCGACCGGCTCGCCGGTGCTGCGTTCGGTGGTCTCGACGAACACCGCCCGGTGCCCGAACGGGTACAGCACACCCTTGGTGGCGGTACGCACCCGCTGATCGCGCCCGCCGACCGTGCGCTGCTCCCAGTCGAGCGTGGGCCAGTCGCCCGCCGCGATCAGCGTGCCGCCCAGGCTGCTCAGCTCCAGCCGGTCCGCGCGGGCGGGCGGGGACTGCCCTGCGATGTTCACCCGGTTCGCCTTGGTCAGCGCCACCGGGAACGGGTCCGGCCGCCCGGCCCGCAGGGCCGCGACCGCGACCCCGCCGTCGCCCGCGTCGGTGCCGAATCGGGTGCGCCACAGCCCGGTCGTGCCGTCGAGGTCCACCGGCTCACTCGGGTGCCGGGTGACCACCGCGCCGGCGCCCGGCCGCGGGGAGAGGATCAGCCCCCAGGGGAGTTCGACGGCCGTGCGCTGCTCGTCGCGATCGATCGGCGCGTCGTTCAACGCGGCCAGCACACCCGCGGCGGTCAGCTCGAACTCGGGCGGGGCGGTGACGGCGACACGGCTCGAACCGGCCAGCCGCGCCTGCCACACGTCGCCGAGCAGCGGCGACGCGCCTGGCTCGGACACCTCCTCGGCGATGTGCTGGGGCGGGAAAGTCACCACCAGATGGGCGTCACCCGCCTCGGCGACCAGGCGCGGGACCGGGTCGGTGGTGATCCGGTAGCCGACCGCGAGCACCCCGAGCACGACGTGGTCGGCGGGCCGGGTGAGCAGGAAGGCCGGCGGTACGTCGTCGGTGGCGCCGGCGAGCGCGTCCTGCGCCGGTTCGGGCAGCACGGCGCCGGACGCGTCGCGCGAGCTGGGCAGAGTCAGGTCGAGATGCGACCAGACGTGGGTGTCCCAGGAGGCCACCCGCACCCGGTCGGCGGCGACCTGGGCGACCATGTCGATGCCGGCCTGGGGGCCGCCGCGCTCGACCGTGACCGGGTCGGCGGTCCAGCCGTCCGTGACCGGCGGCAAGTCGTCCCAGCGGCGTTCCGCGACGTGCCAGCTCCAGTGGCGCAGCAGCCCGGCCGCGTCCCGGAAGTAGATGTCCGGTCCGCCCGTCGCGGCCGCGGCCTCGAACGGCAGTTTCTCGGGGCGGGTGGGATCCGGCCCCCACCACCTGGTCGGGTCGGGGCCGGCGAAGAAGCCGTACCCCCAGTGCCACAGGGTGCCGTCCCGCTGTCGGCCGTACACGTCCTGCCGTACGTACTGGTGCTCGTCCGGCCAGGCGAGTGCCGCGACCGAGACGATGCCGGGGTCCAGGGTTTCGCTGCGCGGCAGACGCACCGGCTCCAGCCATTGCCCGTTCTCGAAGGCCCGGTGCACGATTCCGAACGGGGTGGAGTACGTGTCGACGAGCCCGGCCCGGCGGCGGACCGCGATCAGGCCGTCCATGCCGTCGATGTCCGCGCGGATGGTGTGGGTCCACGGGCCGCCCTGGCTGGACTCCCAGATCCGCAGCCGGCCGCCGAGGTCGGCGGCGAACACGTAGAGGGTGTCGCCGTCGGCCACCGGTACCGGCCTGGTCGCGACGTAGCCGGGCAGTTCCTCGGGTCCGGTCATCCGGCCGCGCGCGGCGTCCCAACGCCAGTGCAGCAGCTTCAGCCCGCCGACCGCGAACACGTCGAGGCCCTGCGGTTCACGGTGGACGGCGACCGGCTCGGCGAACAGGTCCACCCCGCCGCCGAGGTCGAGGGCGCCGGGCACGCCGTCGGCGAGCCACAGGTGCACCAGCGTGGCCTCGCGGGAGCGGACGAAGATGTCGAGCCGGTCGGGTCGCAGATAGCTGGCCCCGGGCCTTGCGAAGATCGTCACGGCGCGCGCCTACAGCCCGACACCGAAGGCGATGGCGATCGTGGCGAAGTCCGACGCGTAGCCGCGCATTCCGTCGCCGCCCCAGTGCAGGGCGACGATCTCGTCGCTCTCGTTCACCACCACCGACCCGGAGTCCCCGGACCGCGACCACACGCCCTCCGGATTCAGCCCGAGGTCGGGGATCATCACGATCGACACCTGTCCGAGCAGCATCCAGCGCGCGCTGCCGTCGTGGTTGTGTGCCACGTAGGCGCCGAGCGTGCCCTCGACCACCCCGTGCGAGACCCCGGTACGGTAACCGCGTTTGCGGACGACCGAACCGATCCGCGGCGACGAGATGCCGGTCGCCGTACCGATGTCGGCGATCCGCCCGACCTCCGCCGTGCGCGCGCCGTCGACCGAGCACAGCGCGGCGTCGAAGTAGCCGGAGACCAGACCGCCGGGGAAGAGTGACGGGACGTCGGGCGCCAGACACTGCCGCAGCGAGCCGAGCAGTTCGATCGGCGGTGCCGGGTCGGTCTGCGGCGCCGGCTGCTGGATCGGATCACCGGCCGCGCCGCAGACGACGTGGGCGTTGCTGACCGCGACCGGCAGCCCTTCCGAGTCGTGGAACACGCAACCGAGCGTGCCCGCGTGCACGTTGCCGCCCACGATGGCCGCGGGTCCGAGCTGGATTCCGCCCATGATCGGATCGCTGCCCGGCATGCCGTACGTCTTCTGGTCGGGAAGCCCGCCCTGCTCCAGGCGCGGGGTGCCGGCGACGAGGATGTACGGGAATCCCCCGATCGAGTCCGGCAGTCCCGCGGGCGGGTCGTCCGGATCGTCCACCAGGAGTCGCAACGTGTATGCGTCGGCGTCGTCGACCCCGACGTCGATACCGTTCACGCCGTCGAGCCGCAGCACGCCGAAGGCGTTCTCGTTGAGCGCGGCCGCCATCTCGACCGGTACCTCGTCCGCGGGCATATGGGGTCCTCTCCTGCCGGTCTAGACGAACTCGTTGGCGATCAGCTTGTGCAGGTCGGGCATCGTCCCGATGAAAGCGCCGGGAGCCCCCGCGCTGCTGTTGAGCGGGCGGGTCAGCACGTTGCGCATCCGCTTCGCGGAGATCTTCCCCGGCGCCCCGGTCGCCGGGTTGAGGGCCTGGAACAGGCTCTGGACCAGCAGGCAGACGCCGACGATCACCGGCGCCGCGGCCGAGGTCCCGCCGAACGGCGGCGCGGTCCAGTAGCCGTCCGCCTTCGTCGGTGCCGTGGGGTTGCCACAGGTCACCACGTTCTCCACCCAGGAGTAGCAGTCGACGCGGGTGCCGAAGCTGCTCACCACCCCATTGGTCGCCGGGTTCGGCGCGGCCAGCCTCCCGTGCGGGGGCGCCGACGCGCCGCCGCCGACCACGATCGCCCCGGAATCCTGGAAGTCAGGGCTCTGCCGGTCGAGCATCCGGCGGCCCCGCGGATCGAGGAACCGGTCGAGCGGGGCGCCGTTGTTCCCGGCCGCCTCGACGACGCTCACCCCGCGCGCGGTCGCGAGCCGGATCGCGGCGAACACCGGGGGGTCGGTCTCGGCCGGAGCGAAGAAGTCGACGCCGCCGATGGTCGCCGCGATCTGGGCCTCCAGCAGCAGGACGTCGCCGAAACCCAGCTGCGCCTGCGCCACCATCACCGCGTTGGCGAGCTCCTGGCGGCTCTGGAAGGAGTTGAAGGGTGGATTCGTCTGGTTGTACGACATCACTCGGGCGGACGCGGCCGGCGCGATACCGCAGATTCCGACGGTGTTGTCGGCACCGATCACCTCGCCGAGCACGGCGGCGCCGTGCGGGAAACTCTTGGCGATGTTGTGTCCGCCGAGCAGCTGGATCCCGGCCGGCAGGTCCTGGTGTCCGAGGAACCAGCCCTGCTCGATGTCGATGAACCGCACTCCGGAACCGTCGGCGCCTTTCGCCCACGCCGCCTGCACACCGATTCCGTCGAGCGCCGGCCGCAGATAGCCCTGCCGGTCGAACAGCGGGTTCGAGGTGCCGACGACGGGATCGGACGCCAGCGGTGTGGTGGCCGCGTAGTCCACGGTGCCGACCAGCTGGGACAGTGCCGCGGCCAATCCGTCGGTGTCGAATCCCGGCGGGCAGTCGATCGCGAGGAAGTTGTTGAAGTCGGGTGCCAGGTAGTCCGGGTCCGCGGTGCGCCCCTCGTCGATCATCACCTGGATCTCGTCGCCGGTGTGCGTGTCGAAGACGCGGCGCAACCGCAGGTTCGGCAGCAACGAGTCGACCACCGCGATCACCGGTTCGAACCCGGGCCCGACCACCGCGTCCGCGAATTCGGTGAGGGTGAGGGAGCCGCCCGGGCCGAGCGGGACGAAGGTGCCGTCGACCACTTTCACCGTCACCGACGGCGCCAGCTCGCGCTCGAACAGTTCCTTCGTCACGCCGACGGCGGGGTCGTAGCGCAGCGACCCCTGCTCGAACACGTTCGTCCGCCCCGACGGGACGGTCGCGTCGTCGATCTCGTCGGTGACCGGATAGCCGAGCCCGCTGTACTCCGCGCCGAGGTCCAGGTAGGTGGCGAGGATCAAGCCGTGCAGTTCGAACGCCTCGCCGATCCGGGGATGGAACAGGATCCGGCCGTACTCGTAGGGACGTGTGGCGCCCCCGTCGTACAGGGTCTCCTCCGGTCCCACGGGAGCACCCAGGTTCAGACCGGACGCCAACAACTCGGAGTGCTTGTCATCCGACCACGTCACCGTCTCGCGCACCCTTCGGAGGTATGCCACCAACCACGCTCCGGAACGGCGCAAAAGGTATCCGGCGCGAGGGTGCGTCCGGCGATGCCACGCCGGTGACGTCGGTGAACGGCAACGCCGGCACGGCGGGGCGCGAAGGTGTCGCCAGGAGCGGACGGGACCACCGTTCGCCGGCCACGCGACGTAGGCGCGGGGGCCGACCGATGGATGCCTTTCGCCATGGAACGAGACTTCACCCGCGCTCAGGAACCCGAGTGGCGTGGGACCAGCCACACGGGCAGAGTGGGTTGCCACGCTCTCCCTCAAGGAGTGAACAGCTGTGAGTGGACAGTTCGAGGCAGTCACCGACATCGATCGGCCGATCGCGGAGGTCTTCGCGTATCTGGCGCAGGGTACGAACGACCCGGCGTTCAGTCCCCGGGTGCAGAAGATCACCAAGAAGCCGACGGGGCCCACGGACGTCGGCACTGTATTCCAGAGCACGGTGAAGGACGCGGGGATGAAATCCCAGCGCGAGTTCCGGATCACCGAGCTGGAAACACCAACCAGAATCCGCTGGATGGAGACCTCGAAGAACGTGGTGATGGCTCGCGAGGGGGGTTACGACTTGGAAGCCATCTCGGACGGGAGAACGCGGGTGCGACTCTTCAACGTCCTGGAGGGGCATGGCATCGGCAAGGTGCTGGTGGGGTTCGCCCTCAGCGCGGCCCGCAAGGACGCGTCCGCGTTCGGCGAGCGCATCAAGAAGGCTGTCGAGGCGTCCTGAGCGCCGCTCGGTGTCGCCGCCGGCTCAATCGGTCCGGCCGGGGTCGGTCGGATTCGCCGCCAGCCGCACGCCGTAGGTCGCAGGCCCGGTCGCCCGGTGGCCCGTTTCGGCCCGGGTGCGCAGCTCGTCGATCCGGCCGTGCTCGATGAGCCAAGTCGGCCTGGGCCTGGGCCTCGGTCGGCTCCTCAACGACGGATGAGTGCCTGGCTTCGGCCATCGCCCGGTCGAGGACGTTGACGGCCCCGTCGACACGGCCCTGCGCGGCCAGCAGCGCGGCGAGTTACTCAGGTGCGGGGCCGCAGGGCCGCAGGGCCGCAGGGCCGCAGGATTCTGATCGCGTCCTCGGCGCGGCCCTGTTCGTCCAGGAGCCGGGCCACGTCGAGAGGGGCCGTGGAGATCGGTTCAAAGGGATTGCGCGGCCCGGCCTCCAGGACGGTCAGGGCCTGATCGGCACGGCCGCCTGCCGGCCGCGTCCCACCAGACCACGAACTACCGTCGCCGCCGCTGGTCGGGCCTGAGGTCTGTTCAGGTGGCGGCACAGGTGGACGTACTTGCGGACCTCGGCGTCTTCGGTCTTGCATCGGTCTTGCAGAGGTAGCCCTTCCACTTCTTCGCCTTGAGGCCGACATGCCCCGACCTGTCGCATCTCACGCGGGCGTCCTTGAGGGATCTGGCGCTCCTGTAAGCGTCGGCGGGCCGCCTGACCTAGGCGGTGGTTTCCCGTCGGCAGGAAGTGCCGGTGACCATGTTGCTGGTGGCGGCGGTGATGACCGAGCCGAGCCGGTCCCGGACGTGCATGAGATCGACGATGCGCCGGTCGACTTGCTCGCGCTCCGCCGCCAGGCGCTCAAGCAGCGCGGGAGTGGCCTGGCCGTCGATGACGCACGGCATGAGCTCGACGATCGTCCTGCTGGACAGCCCGGCGGCGTACAGCTGCTGGATCAGCCGCACCCGGTCGACCGCGCTCCCGGGGTAGTGACGCTGGCCGCTGGGGCTGCGCTCGGCGCTGAGCAGATTCTGCTCCTCGTAGTAGCGCAGGGCCCGGACACTGACGCCGGTCCGGGCGGCGAGTTCTCCGACGCGCATTTCTCTTCCTGTGTGACATCCGTTGGGCGGCTTGCCTCTGACGTCAACGTCAGGTTTTAGCGTAGTTGACGCGCGCTTCACCCGGGAACTTCTTCCGGTTCGTCTGCTGACGCGCATGGACTCGAACGACCCACCACACGCACCACACCTGGAAGAAGGACACGTATGACCACGTACAAGACGACCGGCCTGACCGGCCCCGCGCCCACCCCGACCGTGTCGGTCAGGCCGGTCGTGCTGCCCGCAGCGCGGCGCGGTGAGGACCTGCACGTACGCGTCTGCGCACCGGTCACCGGCACCAATCTGCCGATCGTGCTGTTCGCGCACGGGTTCGGCTCGAACCTGGACGGCTACGCGCCGCTGACCGACCACTGGGCCTCCCATGGCTTCGTGGTGATCCAGGCCACCCACCTCGACTCCAAGCGCCTCGACATCGCAGCGGACGATCCCCGCAAGCCCCACCTCTGGCGCTACCGCGTGCAGGACATGAAGCGCGTCCTCGACGAACTCGACACCCTGGAGGCCTCCGTGCCCGGCCTGGCCGGCCGGGTGGACCACAGTCGCGTCGTCGCGGCCGGACACTCCTTCGGCGGCCAGACCGCGGGCATCCTCGTGGGTCTGCGCGTCATGGACCCGGAGACCGGAACCGCGCGGGACATGTCCGACCCCCGCGTCATGGCCAGCATCCAACTGGCCACAGCCGGCAAGGGCGGCGACGAACTGACCCCCTTCGCCCACGAGAACCTTCCCTGGCTGCGCCACCAGGACTTCTCCCACATCACCGCACCCGGACTCGTGGTCGCCGGCGACAAGGACGAACTCCCCCTCTCCACCCGGGGACCGTCCTGGACGACCGACCCGTACACCCTCAGCCGCGGCACCAAGAGCCTGCTGACGGTTTACGGTGGCCGGCACTTCCTCGGCGGCATCTCCGGCTACGAGGCAGCGGAGACCACCGACGAGAATCCCGGTCGCGTCGCCCTCGTCCAGCGGGTCACCCTCGCCTACCTGCGCCACATCACCGGCACCGACCACGCCGACCACTCCGACTGGGAAACGGCGCAGGCCGCCCTCGCCGGTGATTCCCACCCGCTGGGACGACTGGAATCGAAGTAGCCACCTGCTCGGTCGACGCGGGCGACCCGCTCGGTGCCGGGAAATCGGGGCGGTGTCGTCGCCCTGCGCGAGGAGTCGGGCCGCGCCCTCCACTGGCAGTTCGTGGTGACCCGTGGGGCAGAGTAGGGGCATGTCTACGTACGGGACGATGCCGTTCCACCTTGAGACCGAGCGGTTGATACTGCGGCCGTGGGCCGAGTCGGACGCCGTTGAGTTCCGCGCTCTCCTCTCCGAACGCGGCAACGGGACGCCGACGGTTGAGCACACGCGGACGTCCATCGCGAAGCTGCTCACCGCGACGGCGGCAACGGGGATCGCCCTGCTGCCCATCCAGCGCCGCGAGGAAGGCGACTTCATCGGCTACTGCGGGCTGATCATCGGCCGCTCCACCCTGGAGGAACCTGAGATCGCGTACGAGTTGTTCCAGCGCGTCCATGGGTGTGGCTACGCCACCGAGGCGGCGGGCGCGGTGCTCGACGCCGCTGTCGCGACCGGGCGGAACCGGCTCTGGTCGACCGTCGGCGCGTGGAACACACCGTCGCTCCGTGTCCTTGAGAAGCTCGGGTTCGAGCGGGATCACGTTTCCACGGACGACAGCGGTGAAGTGGTATGGCTGACACGCCCGTTGCCGTGACGCGGGGTCGCGCACCCGGGGTTTCGCGCTCACGTGATCGAATGGATCTGCCGCATCGTCGAATGTGCCAAGAAATGTTGGATTCGGCTCAACGCGTCGATCAAAGGGAAAGCGGGCACCGACGGCTACGATGGAGCTGTCGACAGCATTAAGTCTCGCCAGTTCAAGGGCGTGTACGGGAGACCCGCGTAACCGCCTTGCGTGACGTACGAACGCTATCGACAACCGCTCCGCGCAAGGGGGTTCTCGTGACCACCGCCCCGACCCCGCCCCCCGTTCCGACTGGGGACGCGACACCGTTCCTGCCCGTGCGTACGGCCATCGTCCTCCAGACGGCCGCCTTCGTGGGGGCGATCTCCGGAGTCCTCACCTACTTCAGCACGGGCAACACGGCCGGCGCGATCCTCGCGGGACTCATCGGCCTCGGTGCGAGCGTGCCCACCCTGAACGGACTGATCGACGACTGAGCACGACCTGACGCCGGGAGGAGAGTGCGGAGCGTTCCCGCGGGCGGGGGGTCACCCATCACAGGTCTGGCATCGCAGGTCCGGCCGAGGCGCTGACCCCGTACGCGTACCGACCGGTCAGCGGCCCAGTCGGGCCGCGAGACCGTCGAGCACGCACTCCAGGCCGAACGCGAACTCGACGTCGGGGTCGAGCTCCTCGGCTTCGAGGACGCGACGGGCGAGCATCGGGTGCTCCCCCGCCGCGAGCACCTCGCTGATGTAGGGGCCGACGCTGCGCTGCCACTGCTCCTCGGTCAGGCCGGTGCGCTGCTCGGCGCGCCGACCGGCCTGCTCGGTGGCCACCGAACCCAGCACGTACGCGTGCACGGCACTGAGCGCCTGCGAGGCCAGGGTGATGTCGGGCGTCAGCGCGACAGCGGCGCGCAGCGCGGATTCGGACCGTCGCAACGAGTTGGGGCCGAGCGAGGGCCTGCCCGCCAGTTCGCCGGCCAGCCACGGGTGCCGCAGGAGGGTCGCTCGCAGCGCGTGCGCGACCGCGGCCAGGTCGGCGCGCCAGTCACATGTGGGCTCGGGGAGCGGGTCCTCGCCCTGCGCCGCGTCGACCATCAGGTCCACCAGCTCGTCGCGGTTGGTGATGTAGCGATAGAGGGTGGCCGTCCCGGAACCGAGGTCGCCCGCGAC
This sequence comes from Streptomyces panacea, assembly GCF_040560175.1. NCBI lineage: Bacteria > Bacillati > Actinomycetota > Actinomycetes > Kitasatosporales > Streptomycetaceae > Streptomyces > Streptomyces panacea. The sequence continues at coordinate 11,164 of NZ_JARJHW010000085.1, read as the reverse complement.
CCGGCGCATCGACACCGCGGCCAAGCCCTCCGCGTCGGCGACGGCCAGCGCGGCGGCCACGTACTGGTCCACCCCCGGTGCGCGTCGGCGCGGTTCGGGGCGCGGCCTGGTCCACACCGACGAGGGAGCGGGTTCGGTCATCGGGCTGTTCCTTTCCTCGTTGACCGCCACCCTATCTTCTGGCTACGGTGTAGCCATGACGGACACAGCGTATCCAGAAGTGCCGGTGCTCGTGGTCGGAGGGGGTAGCGTCGGGCTGCTCACCGCGGCGCTGCTCGCCCACCACGGCGTCCCCGCGGTGCTCGTCGAACGCCGGTCAGGGCCGTCGGTCCACCCGCGCGCCACCGGCATCGGGCCGCGTACCGTCGAGATCCTCCGAGAGCTCGGGCTCGACACCGCCGTCGACGCCGCCGCAGTCGACCTGCGGGGCGCCGCGGGCAAGGCGGTGGCGCGGACCGTCGTCGAGATGGGCGCGGGCGATGTCGTGACCGTGCCCATGCCGACCCCGTCCGCCGTCGAACTGGACACAACACCGTTCAGGCTGCGCGGTGTCTGCGCGCAGGACCGGCTCGACGCCGTGGTGGCGGCCGACCTGGCGCGCCGCGGAGCGGATCCGCGCTGGTCGACCCGCCTGGTCGGCATCGCGCAGGACGCCGACGGGGTCGACGTCGAACTGGAGGGGCCCGACGGCCCCTACTCGCTGCGCTGCGCGCGCGTGGTGGCCGCGGACGGCACGCACAGCACCGTGCGGACCGCGCTCGGCGTGGACACCTCCGGGGCGGGCGACCTGGGCAAGTCGATGATCAACATCCTGTTCCGCGCCGACATCCGGCCCCATCTGCGGGGCATGTCCTTCGCCACCTGCACGATCACCACGCCGGAGGCGCCCGGCCTACTGGCGACCGTGGACGGCGAGACGGACTGGGTCTTCCACGTCGCCTGCGACGTCGACGGGGGCGAGCGCCCCGAGGACTTCACGCGCGAGCGCTGCGTCGCGGTCGTACGCTCGGCGGTCGGCGATCCCGGCCTCGACGTCGAGGTGCGCAGCGTGCTCCCGTGGCGGCCCCGGAGCTCCCTGGCCGACCGCTTCGCCGTCGGCCGCGTGTTCCTGGTCGGCGACGCCGCGCACACCGTGTCACCCCTGGGCGCGTTCGGCCTCAACACCGGCGTCGCCGACGCCCACAACCTGGCGTGGAAACTGGCCGCCGTCCACCACGGCGAGGCAGGCCCCGGCCTGCTCGACACCTACGCGCGGGAGCGTGAGCCGATCGCCGCCGCGACGCTGGACCAGGCGATGCGCAGGCTCGCCGATCCGGAGCTGCACTGGGGGCGTGGTCCCGAGGCCGACGCCGCCAGGGCGGCGGCCGGGGTGTGGGCGGCGCCGGTCGTGCACCTCGGCCAGCGGTACGACTCGGCCGCTGTCGTCGACGCGCGGCCGGAGCTCCCGTCCACGGTCGACCTGGCGGTGGCGCTCGACGGGTCGCCGGGTTCACGGGTGCCCCACGCGTGGGTGGACGGGGTCTCCACGCTCGACCTCGTCGCGTCCCGGTGGACCCTGCTGGTGGGCGACGCGGGCGACCGGTGGCTCGTCGCCGCGGCGGGCGCCGGCCTGCCGGCGCGCCAGGTCCGCGCACCGTGGGTGTCCGACGACGGGGCCCTGCTCGTGCGACCGGACGCGATCGTCGCGATGCGGGTCACGACACCGGTCCGGGACCCGGCGCGGTTCCTCGCCGGCGTCCTGGACCGGGTGCTGGCCAGGCCGGTCGGGGTGCCGAGCGCCTGACCGGGGCGGACTCGCTCGACAGGACCCGCCGGCCGGCGTACCGGACGGCGATCCGGCCCGTGGACCTGTTCACCGACTTCCAGGGGGCCGACCTGAACGCCGGCGCGGTCGGCCGCAGTGCGGCGGCGGTCTTCCCGCAGAAGTCGCCGAATGGAGTGCGACCGCGCCCCCGACATCGTTGTCGAGAGCACGGCTCGCACGGATCACGGCTCTACACGGTGGGGCGAGCCCCAAGCGTCGCCCTACGGTGTGTAGCGGGCGTCACTGCCGTACAGCTGCCTGGTGAACGCGGAGACATCGGCGCTGCGATCGGAGCCGTCGAGGTTGTACGTCAGATAGACGCCGTACCCCTCACTGACGGTGCGGCGGGCGAGATCGGCGGCCGTGCTCTGCGAGGTCCGGCCGATCTCGACCGCCGCCGGCGACAGCTTCGACTTGGGCAGTGCGATGCGGGGCACCTGCCAGGTGCCGTAGTACGGGTTCCACGCGTAGTCGAACTTGGACGAGACGTCGACGCCGCCGTAGGAGAGCCGCGACGCGGCCGGCCCAATGTTGTAGAGGCTGATGATCTTGTTCGGCATGTTCGCGCGCAGCGCCGTCACCAGGTGCACGAACGAGCTGTCGTTGGGCTGGCCGGTGCCGTTGTTGCCGTACTGCGCGTACTCGTCGTCGAAGTCGATGCCGTCCAGGCCGTACTTGGCCACGGTGTCCGACAGTTGTTTGGCGAACGCCGAAGCCGCTTGCTGGGTCGGGAAGTTGGCGAAGCCCGCGCCCTGGTGGTTGCCGAGCACCGAGAGGACGACCTTGATGCCCTTGTTCTGCAACGGCCGTATCTCCGTGGCGGCGTTGTCGAGGACGCGCCGCACGTTCTCGTTGAAGTGCAGATACGCCGCCTTCGTGCCCGTGTCGTAGTTGATGTTCGCCGCGAAGATCACGGCGACGTCGAAGACGTTGTCACCGCTGCCGGCGAGGGTGTACTTGCCGACATTGAGCATGCTGTGGTTGTTCACCTCGACGTACGCCACCGAGGTCGGCCCCTGTTTCGCGAGAGCGGGGGCGGGAGTTGGGGCGGGAGTGGGGGCCGCTGCCGCGCCGGTCGTGCCGAAGGCGAGGGCCGCGACGGCCGAGAGCGCGAGCGCCGCCGTCCGCACTCTGCTCCGTACCAGAGTGAACATCGTTGATCGGTCTCCCATCGCATGGGTCGGCGCTCGACCTGTTCGAAAGCGCCGAGTGAGCCCTCCGAGCTTTCCGCTCCCGTGACCGGATCCCGAGAATCTTGTACGAACTCTCACCACTCCCACGCATGTCCCACCCCAACTCACCATCTGGGCAAGGGAGTTGACTCGGGCCATTCCACCGGCGTCGCCGTCGGTGGTCAGCTCCGCCCGCTCCGCTCCTTCTCGCGCAAAGCCTGCTCGACGGCGTTCTGTACGCGGGCGTCCTCGGCCGCCCTACGTCGGGCGCGGGTGCGGCGGGTGAGGACGAATGCCGCGACGGCGGACCCGAGCAGTACGACGATCAGCAGCAACAGCGTCCAGGGGATCGCCCAGCCGTGCGCGGTGGCCTCGACCGGCTTGAGTGAGGTGGTGGAGCCCGACGCGTCGGTGAGCAGGGGTGTGAGGGTCGCGGTCGCGGCCAGGCCGACGCCCGGCGTCACACCGTTTACGGGCACCTTCATCTTCCAGCTCTCGCCCGGAAGCAGCTCCGGCGGCGGGGCGATGTCGCCCGCCTCGGCCCGCAGCCGGCCGAACGGGCCCGAGACCGACACCGCCTGCCGGCCCGACAGCAGGGCGTTGCCCGTGTTGTGGACCGTGTACGTGACGGTGGCGTCGCCCTTGGCGAACGGGTTGGCCGAACCGGCGTAGTCCACCTGGAGGTTCTCGATCGCGAGTTTCGGCTTCAGCTCGCCGCTGACGCGCAACGTGACCCGGATACCGAGGCGCCGGTCAACGTTGATGCCCTCGGCGTCGTCGGCCTGCTTCAGCGAGGTGAGGATGCCACCCACGTAATCGCCGGGAGTGGCGTTGCCGGGAACCCCGACCGTGAAGGGGATCTCGGCGGACTTGCCGGGCTTGATCACCACGCTGTCGCGGTCGGCGTGGGCCCAGACGCCGATGCCGACGGACTTCGTGTCCCCGGTGACCAGGTCGAGTTGGCCCGCGTCGGTGGTGAAGCCGTCGGCGGCGTACACCGTGAGTTCGAGCGGGGACTCGCTGCGGTTGGCGACGACCATGGCGTCCTTGACCTGGCCGCCGGGGTTGACGGTGTAGCTGTAGCTGGACCGGTCGTCGCCGTACCCGTTCGCGGCCGTCCGGACCGTCCAGGTGACGTCGCCGTCGGCCGCCCGGGCGGGGCCGGCGCAGAGACCGGCGATTGCGAGGGCCAGGAGGAGGGGAAGGGCGGCGGCGGTACGGACGCGAGTGGTGACACCGGTCTTCCGGCGCGTTGCGGGCGTGGACATGGTGGGTTTCCTCTGGAACGGGAGGCGGGGCAGATCACCCGAAGGCGGCCTGCCCCGCCAGTGGGACGGGTTGGATCAGCTGCTCAGCGCGGTGATCGTCAGGGTGGCGCGGTAGCCGCCCTTCTCGACGCTGTCCGGGATCTTCAGCCCCAGGTCGGCGCCGAGCTTGGCCGTGCCCCGGGTGTGGCCCTGCTCGGCCGAACCGAGGCCGCGTGAGACCGAGAGGCCCTGGCCCTGGTCGTCGTAGCCGGAGGCGACCTTCGTGCCTGCCTTCGACCCCGCGCCGTTCACCAGCACGCGCGGCGTCCAGCCGAGGTACGAGCCGGAGAACGTCTTGGCCGCGTCCTTGAAGTCACTCACGTTGGCCGAGATCGACCAGGGCGCGAGCGAGCGGCGGCTGTCCGAGACGGCGATCGGGTTGATCTTGCCCGCCGCCTCGAAGTGGCTGCCGCCGGTCTCCTTGGCGGTACCGAGGTCCACCAGACCGTTGTAGCCGTCGATCGTCCAGCCGAACTCGCCCGGAGCGGCGTTCGGTACGTTGACCTGGAGGTCCTGGCCGTCGCCGTGGAACGGATGCACCGTGACCTTGTCGACGAGCGAGCCGACCGGCTGGCCCTCAGTGGTGTTGTTGCACCAACTGCCCTTCTCGACCGCCGCGTTCGGAGCGGCACAGGTGCCGCTGCGGACGTTCTCGACGACGAGCTTGTCGTTGCGCACCTGGACCTTGACGTAGGTGCGGACGTGCTCCTGGTTCTGGACCGAGTTGTACCAGTAGCTGTCCGGGTTCAGCGGGTCGGCCCCGTTGCCCGCACCGCTCGTACCGCTGCTGTCCGGCTTGGTGATGTCGTAGTACTTCGAGCCCGATGCGGAGTTCCCCGTCACGTACAGGACACCGCCGGGACCGGCGTACACGTCGGAGGCGCCGGGCTGCTCGGCCGGGTCGGCCTTCTCGCCGTTCTTCACCAGGTAGCTGCGGCTGTAGCTGTGGTCGTGGCCCTGGAGCACCAGGTCGACACCGAGCTTGGAGAAGGTGGTCGGGAAGTCGACGCGGCGGACCTTGTTGTCGGAGTCCTTGGCGTGGTCGGCGGGCGAGTAGATGGCGTGGTGGTAGGTGAGCACCTTCCACTTGGCCTCGGCGCCGTGCTTGTTGATGACGTCGGTGACGTAGGCGAGGTGCGCCGCGTCGCCGCCGCCACCCTGGGAGGTGGCGTAGCTGTTGCTGTTGAGGTCGATGAACAGCACATCCTTGTAGATGTACCAGTAGTCACCGCCGGAGGTGTTGGACGCCGGGTTGCCGTTGGAGTACAGCGGGGCCGAGCGGTCCGTGTTCGGGGTGGAGAAGTGCTGCTCGTACGCCTTGCCGCCGACGTCGTGGTTGCCGATGGTGGCGGCCCAGGGGTACTGGCGGAGCTTGTCGGGTGCCAGGAAGGAGTTCCACTGCGATTCGTTGTTGGCGGTCTCGACCTGGTCACCGCCCGACACCAGGAGTTCGGCGTCGGGGTTGGCCGCCAGCGAGACGTCCACGGTGTCCTGCCAGCCGGCCTGGTCCTTCGCCAGATCGCCGGACGCGCCGATCTGCGGGTCGCCGTAGAACAGGAAGTCGTAGTCGCCCTCGAAGTCCTGTGTCTTGAAGGCGTACGCCGCCGACCAGTTGCCCTCGGTGCCGACGCGGTAGGAGTACCGGGTGTGCTCCTTGAGGCCGGTGATCGTGGTGTGGCGGTTGAAGCCGCCGCTGGTGGCGATGTTCGCCGCGCCGATGGCGTCGAAGGCGGCGGCGCCGGCCGGGAATTCGCCGTTGACGAGCTCCGCGGTCGGGGCGACCTGGAGCTTCTGCGCGGTGTCGGCCGAGCTGTACCAAGTCACCGTGCGCTGGGACTCGTTGGCGCCGACACCGAGGATGATGCCGGTGAGCGTGGTGGGCTCGGCGGCGCCGGCGGGGGACGTCATGCCCCCGCCGAGGGCCACGGCCAGGCCCAGGAATGCCGCGGCGGCCGAGGTGGCCGCACGGCGTCGCGCAGGCCCGGAGGTCTGCGCCGAAGGTCTGATTCTCATTAGTTTTACGTTCCTTTTACCCACATGGGTGGATGTATTGGGCATGCACAACTTGGCGGCCGTTGATGAACCGGGAACGACCGCGGCCCTCGCGTCAGTTGAACTTCTGGGCGTCCGGGAACTTCTGGACTTCTCCGGAGACATACGCGGACGCCACAGCTCGAACGGTCGTCACAGACCGAACAGCCGTTGCGTGAACCACACCAGCCCCATGACGCACACGCCTGCGGAGATCACACCGGTCGCCCACAGACCGGCCCTCGGCGCACGGCGCCGCACCAACGTCAGCAGCGGGAAGACCAGAGCGATGATCGCCAACTGCACGGCCTCGATACCGACGTTGAACACCAGGAGCGACCACAGCAGGGTCCACGAGAACGCCTCGTCGATTCCCAGCGCGCCCGCGAAGCCGAGGCCGTGCACGAGGCCGAAGCAGAACACGACCCCCAGGCGCAGCCGGCCCGCACGGTCCAGGCCGAGGCGACCACGTCCGGCGGCAAGGTCCAGGGCGGCGGCACGGTCCGGGCCGGGGGCGCGGTCCAGGTCGGCGGCGCGGTCGCCGCGCCGCCGGATCCGCCAGAGGTACCAGCCGGCCACCACCGCGATCGACAGCGCGATGACGGGCTCAACGACCGCCGACGGCACGTCGACCAGGCCGAGGGCGGCGAGCATGAACGTCACCGAGTGCGCCAGGGTGAAACTGGTCGCCGCGAGCACGATCTCGCGCAGCCGCCGCGACCCGGCGATGAGGGCCAGCAGGAACAGGACGTGGTCGATCCCGCCCAGCAGGTGCTCGGCACCCAGGCGGAAGAACTCCCAGAACCGCTCGTACCACGACTGCCCCGCGGCGAAGGAGGGATGGCCTGCGTCGAGCGCGGCGCTGCCCGCCCGGCCGTCGATCTCGTAGGTGACGATCGTCTTCGTCCCGGTGACGTAGGTCTCGGCGTCGGGGAAGAGCTCGCTGCGCACCTCGTGGTCGCCGCCCTCCCCGGGACAGGCCCAGTCGAGCAGCAGACCGGCGTACGGCACACCCTCCCGCCGGCCCATCGTGAAATCGCCGACCCGGGACGGCGTACAGGCCGCGCCGCCCGAGGTGACCGAGAAGCGCTCGGTGACGTACGAGAGGGCCGACTCCGCGTGGGTGTTGAGCGCCGCCGCCTGCGCGCCGGTGTCACCGTCCTCGAAGGCGGCGTTCCCTGTACGGAAGAGCGGGTCGTCCCCCTCCGCGTCGGCGGCGGACACGACGAAGAGGTCGTATTCGAGCTTCAGTTCCGTCCGTATATGGCCCTCTTCGCCCGAGGTGACGTCGGCGTAGACGGTCGAGGTGAATCCGTGGGCCTGCGCCGACGGACCGGTGCTCAGGAGAGCGATCACCGCGGCGGTGACCCCGACGAGGGCGCGGCGGAGGTGTCGTGACATGTGGCTGGCTCCTTCAGGTTGCCAGTGCACGGTGGACGTCACGGGTGAACACGGCCCGGCCGGTCGGCGAAGAACGGAAAAACAACCTCGATGACGACACCTCCTGATGAAGGAGGCAGAAGCCGGGATAGCAGGATGTAGACGTACCATCCACCACCACTCGGAGGAAGATCGCCTTGCGCTCACCGCTTCGGGCCGTCGCCACGCTGGCCGTGGCCGCCGCGCTGGTCACCGGATGCAGCTCCGGCGACGACTGGTCACAACCGCACCCCGAGCCGGCCGCCGTCGGCACTCTCGGCCACGGGTTCGCGAACCCCTCCCGCTCACCGGTCCCGGAGTCGACCACGACGCCGCGGCCCGGCTCCTGGAACGGGGTCCACCCGTCGAAGGGCTACCGCGTCGTACTGCTCACCACGGGCGACGACCGTCCGGCCAAGACCCTCGTGACGGCGGTGGAGAAGTGGGGCGAGGAGGAGCACGTCGACCTCAGAACGGTGGTCGCGGACAACCCTCACGACTTCATACCCGGCATCACCAGAGCCATGGAGATGCGCCCCGACCTCGTCGTCAGCGTGGGCAACGACCTCATCGACCCCCTCGCGATGGTCACCCCCAACCACTTGTCACAGCAATTCCTCGTCCTGGGGGCGGAGTTGGCCGAGCCCACCGGCAACGTGACGGCGGTCGACTGGTCCGGCGCCTCGTTCCGCGGCGAAGGGCTGGGCGCGTCCTCGGCGTACGACCCCGCCTCGTTCACCACCGAGCGCTGCGCGGCGGCGATCAGGGCGGGCGTCGCGGCCGTGCTCAACGACCTGACGGGGATCGTGCTCTGGCTCGACTAGCGCTCCGACGGCTTGGCCCCCGGACAGCACACACCTCGGTTGCGCGGAGCCGGGTGACGTGGTCTCGCTCGTCCCCGCGACGGCGAAGTACCTTGTGCGCATGGCTTCAACAGGCCGAAGACGGGGGCGCAACGATGACGAACGGGGTTCGCGCGCAGCAGCGGGAGCAGACGCGGCACACGTTGCTGCGGGAGAGCCGACGGCTCTTCTCGAAGGTGGGTTACGCGTCCGTGGGCCTGTCGGAGATCGTCGGGGCCGCCGGAGTGACCAAAGGCGCGCTGTACCACCACTTCGGCAGCAAGGCCGAACTGTTCCGGGCCGTCCTGGAGCAGGTGCAGCGGGAGGTCGCCGCGCTCATCGCGGCGAAGGCGGATGTCCAGGCGGACCCCTGGGACCAGTTCACCCACGGCTGCCAGGCGTTCCTCAGCGCGTCCACCGACCCCGCGATCCAGCGCATCATGCTCGTCGACGGACCGGCGGTGCTCGGCTGGCGGGACTGGCGAGCGATGAACGAGGCCACCTCCGGCCGTCACCTGGCCCAGGCGCTCACCGTCCTGATCCACGAGGGCACGATCCCCGCACAGCCGGTCGCACCGCTGGCCCATCTGCTGTCGGGGGCGATGAACGAGTCGGCGTTGTGGCTGGCGACGTCGGAGGACTCCGCCGATCTCGCGGACGCCCGGCAGGCGCTGGCGCGGATGCTGGCGGCACTGCGGGCGAAGTGACCACGGGCCGGCCGGCGGCCGTGACGAGGTCGGGGCTTCCCCTTCCGGCGGGCGGTCCCCGAGGCGGCCGGCGCCCGGTGGTCGGGCCGGTGGTCAGGCCGATGCGACGACGTCGATCCGGACCCCGTTGGGGTCGGTGATGACGAGGTGTCCCCGATCCGGGCGCGTCGCCGCCCCGAGGGCGGCGATCCGGTCCCACTCCTCAGACGTGTCGTCCACCGCGAGGGTGAGCCGCACCGCGCGCACCGGTCGCAGGAGCGCCTCCGGCAGCGCCGGGTGAGCGTGGTCGAGCAGGGCGAGCTCGTGCTGTCGCGCGCCGGGCCGGCTGAGACCGGCGTACCACTGGGTCGTGAACGTGGCGGTGAAGCCGAACAGTCTGTTGTAGAAGCCGCGGGACTCCGCCAGCCGCGAGGTGCAGATCACCGGACAGAAGCTGGTCAGCATAGGGCGCCATCTCCACTCACGTACCAACGGTATGCGAAATGAACCTAATCGCGCACCGTCGGCATGTCAACTTCGGCCCTTCTCCTCCAACGAGCCGACGCCGCCGAGGACATGACCGTACGCGGACCAGTTCAGCTCGCTCGGTCCGGTGGGCACCGGCACCCACCGCGGAACGGCCAGCGCCGCGGCGTGCGTGCGGTCCTGCGGGCCACAGGACAGGTTGACGACGTTCCAGCCGGCGGGCCTCCCCTCTTTCCCCACTCCCAGGTAGTCCCGGTCCAGCCCCCGGCCGAGCCCGGTCCCCACTGCCTTGAGGTACGCCTCCTTGCGCGTCCACAACCGGCAGAACTCCAGGGGGCGTTCGGCTCGCGGAACCCGGAGCAGTTCCTCCCGCTCGCGCGGATGCAGCCGCGCCAGGCACAGTTCGACCGTCCGGCGGCCGGGCAGCCGCTCCACGTCGACCCCGACAGGCACGTCGGCGACCGCGACGAGCGTGATGCCGGCGCAGTGGGAGAGGGAGAAGTGCGGGCCGCCGGGACGGTCGAGGAGGATGGGCCGGCCGTTCGGCCCGCCGCAGTGGGCGCACCGGTCACGGCCGAACCGAAGGTCCCGGGGATGGACGCCGAGCCGGTCACCCAGCAGCAGCCGCAGCCCCACGTGCGCCGCGAGATACATCGACCGGTCCCGCCGGTGGGCGAAGGACGCCGCCTTGGCCCGCTCCCGCGCGTCGAGCAGCGAGAGCGAGAGGTCTTCCCCCCACGGGGGCGCCAGCCGCAGTGCCCATACGCGTACTCCGCCCGTCGGACGAGCCGCCGATGCCATGTCGACCTGCCTTCGATCCGGCGGACGTGACGTGGGGGCGGACACCTCGTTGGGACAGGACGACCGCGTACCCGCCCCAGAACGGTGCTGTGATGACGTCCTCTCCCGTGACCAGCTTCTATCCCGTGCTCTGCACCGAGCGGCTCAGCGAGTCCGTGGCGTTCTACAGCACGCTGTTCGGATTCGAGACGACCTACACGAGCGACTGGTACGTCAGCCTGCGGCTGCCCGAACCGCCGGGGTACGAACTCGCTCTCGTCGCCGCCGGGCACGAGACCGTGCCGGAGGCCTACCGCCGGCCGGCCCGCGGTCTGCTTCTCAACTTCGAGGTGGCCGACGTCGACGCCGAGTACGCGCGTCTCGTGACGGGCGCCGGTCTGAGGGTCGAACTCGCCCTGCGCAGCGAGGCGTTCGGCCAGCGCCACTTCATCGTCGTCGCCCCCGACGGCGTACTGATCGACATCATCACGCCCATCGCCCCCACCGAGGCTTACGCGGACGCCTACCAGGGCCTGTCCGGCACCTAGGGCCTGTCGTTCGGATCTTGCCGGGCTCGCGGGGCCTGGCACCGCGCCTCGCCGCGTTGTCGTCGGTCGGCATGGCTCCGCCATGTCTC
>NZ_JARJHW010000084.1:0-30823 GCF_040560175.1 Streptomyces panacea | reverse complement strand
CACCGGGGCCGGCCAGCATCGTCGCCGCGTGGTGGACGCCACCGGGCGGAGGCATGCCGGGGGCACCGGGCGGACCCGGGGGCACCCCAGGAGCACCGGGCTGACCACCCAGGCTCGGATCGGCGAACACCGTCGCCGCGTGGTGCACCCCCCCGGGCGGAGGCATACCGGGGGCACCAGGGGCTCCCGGAGGACCCGGAGGCATCCCAGGCGCGCCGGGCGGGCCCGGCGGCCGGGGGCCGGCCTGCGGCGGGGACTGGCCGCCCAGGCTCGGATCGGCGAACACCGTCGCCGCGTGGTGGACGCCACCGGGCGGAGGCATACCGGGAACACCCGGGGCACCGGGCGGGCCGGGAGGCTGCGGGCCGCCCGCACCGGCGTGCGGGGCGAACCGCGCGGGCTGGTAGCCACCGGCCGGGGCGCCAGGGGCGCCGTGGGCGCCGGGCACACCGGGAGGGCCGGGCGGGCCGGGAACTCCCGGCACACCGGGAGCACCGGGCGGCGGCGGGGTCGAAACACCGCCACGCGCGCCGCGCGGCGGCGCCGTCGCCTTGCTCGTCGCCGCGTCGGCGATGTCACCGGGACCAGGACCGGGACCGGGAGCACCCGGCCCACCAGGAGCCGAGGGCGCCGAGCCGGGCCCCGGGGCCACCGTCGTACGCGGCAGATGGCTGCCGCTCGACATCAGCGCCGTAGGCGCCTCGGCCGCCAGACCGGGCGGCGGCGTGTCGTCGTCGTCCGCCCCGGACAGCGGCGGCGCGAAGACCGTCGCCGGAAGCCCCACGGAGGCGTCCTCACCGGCGGCGTTGGTATCCGTACCGGCCCAGGGCGTGGCCCCGGCCGGAGAACTGCTGCTCTGCGACGCCGAGGCCGACGGTGACGCCGACCGCGCGGGAGCGGGCACAGAAGCGCCCTGCCCGTATCCGCCGCCTCCCAAGGAGCCCGAACCGGAACTCGATCCCGCACCCGAAGCGCCCGGACCGCCCATCCTGTCCGCCGCGTCCTGCAACCACTCCGGCGGCGTCAGCAGGAAGGACGTCTGATTCAGGTCGATGCGCTGCGGGGCCGCCGCGGGCGCCTGGACCTGCGCCTGCGACCCGTACTCCTCCTCGTACCGCCGGATCACCTCACCCACCGGCAGCCCCGGCCACAGCGTCGCCTCACCGCTGTCTCTCGCGATCACCAGCCGCTGGAGCCCGCCGTCCGACCTCGGACCGTCCGCCCGGTCCTCCGCCCACACCACGAACCCCAGCTCGAACTCCCGCACCCGCACCTCGCGGTGCTGATACGCGGGCATGTCGCCGTTGACCCACTCGTCCGCACGTTCCTGCGCCTGAGCGAATGTCACCACCGCGCTCATCCCTCCACCGGGACGGCGCGGGCGAAGCCGCCGTCCACCATCAGGTTCGCCACCGTGTCCAGCTCCGGGGGATTGCCCGCCAGCCTCGTAAGGAAGGCGTCGAAGTCCTCGCCGCAGGGCAGCAGCAGGCGCTCCACCCGCTCCTGCACGCTCCAGCCGTCGCGGTCGCGCGCGTCGTCGTACGCGCAGAACCAGACCGAACCGACCTGCTCGCCCCGCACCTTCACCGCCAGGATGCCGCCCTGGACGAACGCCACGCCCAGATAGTCCTTGGTCAGATGGTCCCGCAGGCACTTGTTGGCGTACAACAGGTCGTTGACCGCCGCCTCTTCACGCACCGTGAAGAACGGCTGGTCCACCAGCAGCCCCAACTCCGCGTCCAGTGCCGCGCCCACCGGGGCGCAGCCGCCCGCCGCCTTCAGGAAGGTGCGGTACGCGCCGGGCAGCCGGTAGCCGAGGTCCTCCTCCACACCGAGCAACTGCTGCTCGGTCACCGACACCGACCCCTTCGGCAGCCCGAAGTGCACCGGCCTCGTCTCCTGAAGAGGACGCGTCCCGCGCTTGTCGTGATCCACCAGCGTCGTCGCCAGCCCGCCGTGATGACGAAGCAGCGCCTTGACCTCCACCGGCACCAGCAGCAGCCGGCGCGATCCGGGCGCGTGGTGCCAGGTCCAGCCGTGCGGAGTGGCCACGGCGGGGATCGTGTCCCACAGTTCGTGGCCGTCGGCGTGCAGCGCGGCGTTGGCGGACACGTAGTCCGTGAGCCGCAGTTCGTCGACACCGAAGCCCTCGGGGGGCTCGGCGATCTCGGCGGCGGCACGCGCGTACGGCGAGAAGTCCGGGAAGCCGTTGCCGTCCACCGGCACACCCCTGGGGTGGCGGGACGCCCGGACCGGGTCCGGGAATCGCACGACCTGCCCGGCGTAGGCCGCGTTCGGTGGCGCGGCTTGCTGCCCGAGCCGACCTGTCGTCATGGCGGATGCCCCCTGCTGGCTTCTGACTGGTTCGGCACAGCCTATGCGGTGAGGCAACAGGGGACGCCGCCCCTCCGCCCCTCCTCCGGCCCTCGCCGCGGCACTCGTTCGGGTGCCGGTGACAACCGGTCACCCCAGGTCACGCAACGCCGACGCCACGCCCCGATACCGCCCCGACTTCCCCACGACGTGTCACATTTGGCAGGCTGTCCCCCGCAACTCTGGGGATTGCGTGGGGATTGCGTAGGGAGGGTCAGCGCTTTGCACACAGCACAACAGGACACATCGGGAGATCCCCGCCTCGGCTCACCGAACCACTCGGGGAGACCGTCGGGGCGTCTCGTCACGGACATCACCACGAACGCCGCCGGGAAGGCACCGGCGGGGACCTCCGGCGGAAGTAACGCCGCGGCCAACGGAGCGGCCGGCGGCGGGACCTCCGGAGACCCACGCCTGAGCTGGAGCAGCACCGAACCGCACCGCCCGCCCGCACTCCGGCAGCGCCGCGACGGGATCCTGCCCGCCGTCGCCGCCGCGCTCTCGGTGCGTGGCGAAAATCTCACGTGCACCGCGGGCAAGGCCGACCAGCCGCCCGCGCTGCACCCCCTCGTACAGGACTTCCTGGACACCCTCAGCAGCGGCCAGCGGGAACGATTCACCGGTCGCTGCCCCGAAGCGATCCTGCTGTCCCGGCACCTCGCCGCCGTCGAGGGCGCCCGTTCCAAGCGGGCCCAGCGCAAGCCCCTCACCCACGGCGAGGCCCGCCGGTCCCTCAAGCACGGCAAACTCACCGCGCGCCGCATCCGCGAGGACGGCGACCCGCTCCACGGCAGTTACGCGCCGCCCTGCCGCTCCTGTACGGCGATGCTCGCCCACTTCGGCGTACGCCCCGTCGACCCGACGCAGAACGGCTGACCGCCCCGATGCCCGACCTCACCACCACCCGCTTCCCCGTGGCCGTCGACGTCGCCCTGCGCGAGGCCGGCTGGCAGCCGGGCCGCTGGGACATGCGGCAGGCCGAGGAGTGGGCGGACACGCTGCGCGCCCACGTCACCCCGGCCGGGCACGTGCACGCCGTGTTCGCGGCCGTCGTCGAGATCTGGGCGGAGTTCGGCGGGCTGACGGTGACCGGGCCCGGACCGGGGCGGCAGATCGCCCCGACGGCCGTCCGGTTCGACCCGCTGGCCGGCATCCACCTCGCCCGTACTCTCGGAGATCTAGGGCGCTCCCTGGACACGGAGATCAGCCCGATCGGCGAGGAGGGCGACGGCCAGGCCGTACTCGCGGTCGACGCCACGGGGCGCGTCTACTCCATCGACCACACCGGCGACTGGTTCCTGGGCCCGCACATCGACCACGCGCTGGCGGCGCTGGTGACGGGCGCGCAGCCGCAGCGACTCACCTCGGACTGATCACCTCGGACCGAGCCGCGCGGCACCGGGCCACGCGACAGGGCGCTACGCGGCGGCCTGGTGCGGCAGTACCGCCGACACCCGGAAACCGCCCGCGTCCGTCGCCCCCGACACGAACACCCCGCCCAGCGCGTGCACCCGCTCCCGCATCCCCACCAGCCCGTTGCCACCACTGGGCAGCCCGGCGTCGGCCACGCCGTACGACGGGCCGTTCTCCACCTGCATCGCGATCTCGGCCTCCCGGTGCGCCAGGCGCACCATCACCTTCGACCCCACCGCGTGCTTGTGCACGTTCGTCAACGCCTCCTGCACCACCCGGTACGCGGTCTGCTCCACCTCCGGCGCGTACGCCCGCGTCACCCCCTGCACGGCGAGCTCCACCACCATCCCCGCGTCCCGCGACTGACCGACCAGCGTCTCGATGTCGCCCATACCGGGACCGGCCTCCGCGGCGGCGGAGGCGGCCGCCGCAGCGGCCGCGACACCCACCGACGCCAGCGGCACCGTGGAGAGGCCCACGCCGCCCCCCGGCCCCACGTCGGCCACCTTCCGCGCCGCCTGCTGGTCCCCCGCGCGCAGGACACCCAGCATCTCCCGCAACTCCGTCAACGCCTGGCGCCCCATGTCCCCGACCAGCGCGGCGTTCTTCACGGCCTTCTGCGGATCCTTCAACGCCACCGCCTGCAACGCGGCGGCATGCACCACCATCAGACTCACCCGGTGCGCCACCACGTCGTGCATCTCACGCGCGATCCGCGTCCGCTCCTCCGTACGAGCCCACTCAGCCCGCTGCTCGGCCCGGTCCGCGAGCAGCGACAACTCCTGCTCCAGACTGTCGGCCCGCTCCCGCAGGCTCTCCATGAGCCGGCGCCTGGCTCCTACGTAGAGGCCGAGGAGTACGGGGGGCGCCGCCAGGCTCAGCGCCATGAAGACGGCGATCAGCGGGATGTACCACCGCGTCGCGGTCGCGAGATCCGCGCCCACGACATCCTGGCGCGTCCGTACGAAGGCGACGATGAGCGTCCCGACGAGCGACATCCCGGCGAGCGCGCCGATGATCCGGCGGGGCGCGTCGGAGGCGGCGAGCGAGTAGAGCCCGACCACGCCGAGCAGAACGCCCATCTCGGCGGGCGTGACGGCGACGGAGACGAGCACGACGGCCATCGGCCACTGCCGCCGCAACAGCAGCACGGACCCGACCAGCACCCCGAAAACCACCCCGAGGGCCACCGGCAGCTGAGCACTGCCCGCGAACCGGATCCCCTCGAACGCACACTCCAGGGCGGACACACCGGCCAGCCCCACATCCAGCACGACGCTGCGCCGCCGTGTCCACCACCAGAACCCGCGGGTGGTCGATCCCCCGGGCTCCTCGTGTGCCCCCGTTGTGGTCATACCGTCCAGCCTACGGGCGCCCGCGACTCAATTTCCGGCGAGTGCGAACAGCACGCGAACGGGCGGGGCGCCGAGCTATGACGTCGCGTGGAAGGGGGTTGGTACGGCATAGTGTTGGCTGCTGAATCGGCCCGCTCGGCGCGATGTCCGTTTCGGCGGCTTTAATCCCCCGTGGTGTAATTGGCAGCACTGTGGCTTTTGGTGCCATCTGTCCAGGTTCGAGTCCTGGCGGGGGAGCAAGCGAGTTCGGGTCCTGGCCTCTCCGGTCAGGACCCGCCTTCGTTTCCTTCCCGAAACCCCCCGGTATCCTGCGGATGTCAACCACCCCAAGCATCCGAAGCCGAAGGGCATTCCCGTGAGCGCCAATCGCCCGGCCGCCGTCGTCGTCCTCGCAGCGGGTGAGGGCACCCGCATGAAGTCGAAGACACCCAAGGTTCTGCACGAGATCTGCGGGCGCTCGCTCGTCGGTCATGTCGTCTCCGCCGCGCGGGAGCTGGAGCCCGAGCATCTCGTCGTCGTCGTCGGGCACGCGCGGGAGTTGGTCGAGGGGCATCTGGACGGGACGTACGCCGGTGTGCGTACCGCCTTCCAGGCCGAGCAGAACGGCACCGGGCACGCCGTCCGGATGGCCGTCGAGGAGTTGGGGCAGGCCCCCGACGGGACCGTCGTCGTCGTGTGCGGGGACACCCCGCTGCTGGCCGGCTCGACGCTCGCCGCGCTCGCCGCGCAGCACGAGAAGGACGGCAACGCCGTCACCGTGCTGACCGCCGAGGTGCCGGACGCGACCGGGTACGGGCGCATCGTGCGGGACGAGGCGAGCGGCGCCGTCACCGGGATCGTGGAGCACAAGGACGCGACGGACGAGCAGCGCGCGGTGCGGGAGATCAACTCCGGGGTGTTCGCGTTCGACGGCCGGCTGCTCACGGACGCGCTCGGCAAGGTCCGTACGGACAACAGCCAGGGCGAGGAGTATCTGACCGACGTCCTCGGCATCCTGCGCGAGGCGGGGCACCGCGTCGGCGCCTCCGTCGCGGCCGACCACCGCGAGATCCTGGGCATCAACAACCGTGTCCAGCTGGCCGAGGCGCGCCGGCTGCTGAACGAGCGGCTGCTGGAGCGGGCGATGACCGCCGGTGTGACCGTGGTGGATCCGGGGTCGGTGCTGATCGACGTGACGGTGACGTACGAGCCGGACTCGATCGTGCACCCCGCTACGCAGCTGCTGGGTTCGACGCATCTGTCGGAGGGCGCGGAGGTGGGCCCCAACTCGCGCCTGGTGGACACCATGGTCGGCGCGGGTGCCCGTGTCGACAACACGGTGGCCATCGACGCGGAGGTGGGCGAGGGGGCCTCGGTGGGCCCGTTCGCGTACTTGCGACCCGGTACGAAGCTCGGCGTGAAGTCGAAGGCCGGGACGTTCGTGGAGATGAAGAAGGCGACGATCGGCGACGGTTCGAAGGTGCCGCATCTGAGTTACGTGGGTGACGCGACGATCGGCGAGCAGACGAACATCGGCGCCGCGAGCGTGTTCGTGAACTACGACGGCGAGTCGAAGCACCACACGACGATCGGCTCACACTGCAAGACAGGTTCAGACAACATGTTTGTGGCGCCCGTCACTGTCGGGGACGGTGCCTACACCGCCGCGGGGTCGGTCATCACCAAGGACGTCCCGTCGGGTTCGCTGGCCGTCGCGCGGGGCCAGCAAAGGAATATCGAGGGTTGGGTGGCTCGTAAGCGGCCGGGCAGTGCCGCCGCGCAGGCCGCCGCCGCCGCCGCCGAGGAGCTCGCGCTCGAAAGCTGACCGGAAACAGGCGCTGCGTACAGCGCGTACCGTGATAGATGCTCACGTTCGGCTGACTCGCAGGGACGCGCGGGTGCAGTGGCAATCAACACGTCTGAGGAGACTGTGCTGTGACCGGGATCAAGACGACCGGCGAGAAGAAGCTGATGCTCTTTTCCGGCCGCGCCCACCCCGAGCTGGCCGAGGCGGTGGCCCACACGCTGGGTGTCGGGATAGTGCCGACCAAGGCTTTCGATTTCGCCAACGGCGAGATCTACGTGCGCTATCAGGAGTCCGCCCGCGGCGCCGACTGTTTCCTGATCCAGAGCCACACCGCTCCGATCAATAAGTGGATCATGGAGCAGTTGATCATGATCGATGCTCTGAAGCGGGCTTCCGCCCGGAGCATCACGGTGATCGTTCCCTTCTACGGATATGCCCGGCAGGACAAGAAGCACCGTGGACGTGAGCCGATTTCGGCCCGTCTGGTCGCGGACCTGATGAAGACGGCCGGCGCGCACCGCATCCTGACCGTGGATCTCCACACGGACCAGATCCAGGGCTTCTTCGACGGCCCCGTGGACCATCTGTTCGCGCTGCCGATCCTGGCGGACTACGTGGCGACGAAGGTCGACCGTTCGAAGCTGACGGTGGTCTCGCCGGACGCCGGCCGGGTACGGGTGGCGGACCGCTGGTGCGACCGTCTGGACGCGCCGCTGGCGATCGTGCACAAGCGCCGCGACAAGGACGTCGCCAACGAGGTGACGGTCCATGAGGTCGTGGGCAATGTCGAGGGCCGGGTCTGTGTCCTGGTGGACGACATGATCGACACGGGTGGCACGATCTGCGCCGCCGCGGACGCGCTGTTCGCGCACGGCGCCGAGGACGTCATCGTGACGGCGACGCACGGTGTGCTGTCGGGCCCGGCCGGGGACCGGCTGAAGAATTCGAAGGTGAGCGAGTTCATCTTCACGGACACGCTGCCCGACCCGGGCAATCTGGAGATGGACAAGATCACGGTCCTGTCGATCGCGCCGACGATCGCGCGCGCGGTGCGTGAGGTGTTCGAGGACGGTTCGGTGACCAGCCTCTTCGACGAGCAGGCGTAGTAAGTCCGTACGACGGGGTCCGCGTACGGGTTCCGAAGATCGATTTCTGGGGCGGCCTCCCCGCCGGGTAGACTCACGGAGTTGCTCGGCGAGGGAGGCCGCTTTCATTCGCGGCTGTCCGTTATCGACGCGCTCTTCGTAGCAGGCCTGTCGTGGCCGGGTGACCACCAGTCTCAACGTCACCTATGTGTCATCTACGAGGAGTGCAGTCATGGCTGAGGTCAAGATCACCGCTGAGGTCCGGTCCGAGTTCGGCAAGGGCGCCGCCCGCCGTACCCGTCGTGAGAACAAGGTTCCCGCGGTCATCTACGGTCACGGCGCCGAGCCCGTCCACATCTCCCTGCCGGGCCACGACCTGATGATGGCGCTCAAGACCGCCAACGCCCTGCTGAGCATCGACATCGAGGGCCGCAAGGAGCTCGTGATCCCCAAGGCCGTCCAGCGTGACGCGCTCAAGGGCTTCATCAAGCACGTCGACCTGCTCGCGGTGAAGCTCGGCGAGAAGGTCACGGTCGAGGTCGCGGTGCACACCGAGGGCGAGCTGGCCCCGGGCCCGTTCCTCCTGGAGAACGTGCTGAGCACCCTGACCGTCGAGGCCGAGGCCACGCACATCCCCGACTCCGTCACGGTCTCCGTCCAGGGCCTGGAGGCCGGTGCCTCCATCCTGGCGAAGGACGTCCCGCTGCCCGAGGGCACGACGCTGGTGACCGACGAGGACGCGGTCGTCATCCAGGTCCTCTCCGCGCAGGCGGAGGAGCCGGCTTCGGACGACGCGTCCGACGAGTCCTCCTCCGAGGCCTGAGCCTCGACGGCCTGAGCCTCAGCCGGATCCTGAGAACGGGATCCTGAGAAACGCTTTGCCCGACGGGGTGGCGGGCCGGTGCCCGCCACCCCGTTCTTCTTCGTCCTGAGGAGACGCAGCGCAGATGACGACCGATGTCACCGCCCCGTGGCTGATCGTGGGCCTGGGCAATCCCGGCCCGGGTTACGCGGCCAACCGCCACAACGTCGGTTTCATGGTGGCCGATCTCCTCGCGGGCCGTATCGGCGGCTCGTTCAAGCGTGCGCAGAAGGCCCAGGCGCAGGTCCTGGAGGGCCGGGTGGGGCCGATGGGGCCGGGCAGCCGGCGGGTGGTGCTGGCGAAGCCGCTGTCGTTCATGAATCTGTCCGGGGGGCCGGTCGCCGGGCTGCGGGACTTCTACAAGGTGCCGACGGCCAACATCGTGGCGATCCATGACGAGTTGGACATCGACTACGGCACGCTGCGGCTGAAGCTGGGTGGCGGGGACAACGGTCACAACGGCCTGAAGTCGATGACGAAGTCGATGGGCCCCGAGTACCACCGGGTCCGGTTCGGGATCGGCCGGCCGCCGGGGCGGATGCAGGTGGCCGACTTCGTACTGAAGGACTTCTCCTCCGTGGAGCGCAAGGAGCTGGACTTCCTGGTGGACCGCGCGGCGGACGCCGTGGAGTGTCTGGTGACGGAAGGTCTGGAGCGGGCACAGAGCACGTACAACTCCTGACAAAAACGCATACACCTCGCGCATTCAACGATCACTCAACGATCATTTATCGGCCACAAGTTGACCGATCGCGTCCGCATGCCCAAGGATCGCGGTCCATGAAGCCGAGCTCGTCGCAACTGGCACTGTCGGTGGGCCGTCGTGCCGCCATGGGATTCGTGGCCGCGCTGTTGCTCGCCGGGGGTTTCTGGACGTCCTGGGGCACGGCGCAGCATGTGCTGCTCTCCAAGGGCCGCGAGCACGGGACGCTGTCGGTCACCCAGTGCGGCGACACGTCGTGCACGGGCACGTACGACCCCGAGGGCCCGCCCGCGCCGCGCGCCGGGGCGCCCATCGAGCGGTCGGTGGCCGTGAAGAAGGGCCGGGACTACGAGGTGGTGCTGAAGCCCGGCACGGACGAACTGGTCCGCGCGGGCTCCTCCGGCGTGCTGCTCGCGTGGGTGCCGCTCGGCGGTGCGCTGCTGCTGGCGGCGCCGGTGGTCGGCGGCGGGCTGCGGCTGACGCGTACGGGGTGGGGTACGGCCCTGGCGGGCGCGGTGCTGCTGGCGGCGGCGTTCTTCGCGCTCTGACACCTGCCAACCGACATCTGCCGCCGTCCAACTGCCGCCTGCCGCCTGCCGCCAAGAAAACGCCAGGGCGCCGGACGAGCCGCGATCGGCCCGTCCGGCGCCCTGGCTTCGTGCCCGGGGTCAGCCCGTGTTGCGCAGCCCCGCCGCCACCCCGTTCACCGTCAGCAGCAGCGCCCGCGCGAGCAGCGGGTCCGGTGCCTCCTCGCGGGCCGCCGCCGCGCGCTGGCGCGCGAGCAGCGAGACCTGGAGGTAGGAGATCGGGTCGAGGTACGCGTCGCGGATGGCGAACGTCTGCCGCAGCACCGGGTTGGAGCCCAGCAGCTTCTCGCTGCCGGTGATCCGCAGGACTTCCTGCACGGTGAGCGCGTGCTCGGCCTCGATCGCGGTGAAGACGTGCTTCAGCTCGTCGGGCACGAGGGTGTCGACGTAGTGCCTGGCGATCCGCAGGTCGGTCTTGGCGAGGGTCATCTCGACGTTGGAGAGGAAGTTCTGGAAGAAGTGCCAGTGCTCGTGCATCTCGTCCAGGACCGGGTCGAGACCCGACTCGCGCAGCGCCTTGAGACCGGAGCCGACCCCGTACCAGCCGGGGACGATCTGCCGGGACTGCGTCCAGCCGAAGACCCACGGGATGGCGCGCAGCCCGTCGAGTCCGGCGCCGGAGTCCGGGCGCCGGGAGGGGCGTGAGCCGAGGTGCAGGTCGGCGAGCTGGTCGACAGGGGTCGCCGCGAAGAAGTACGCGGGCAGGTCCGGGTCCTCGACGAGCTTGCGGTACGCGCCGTGGGCCGCGTCCGACACGGTGTCCATCGCCGCGTCCCAGCGCGCCAGCGCCTCGTCGGACTGGCGGGGCGCGGTGTGCAGCGCGGACGCCTGGAGGGTGGCGGCGACGGTCAGTTCCAGGTTCTCCCTGGCGAGGGCGGGGATCAGGTACTTGTCGGAGATGACCTCGCCCTGCTCGGTCACCTTGATCTCGCCCTCCAGGGTGCCCCAGGGCTGCGCGAGGATCGCGTCGTGCGAGGGGCCGCCGCCGCGGCCGACGGTGCCGCCGCGGCCGTGGAACAGCCGGAGGCGGACGCCGTAGCGGTGGGCGACGTCGCGGAGCCGGCGCTGGGCGCGGTGGATCTCCCACTGGCTGGTGGTGATGCCGCCGAACTTGGAGGAGTCGGAGTAGCCGAGCATGACCTCCTGGACGTCGCCGCGCAGCGAGACGAGCTTTCGGTAGGAGGGGTCGGCCAGCATCTCGTCGAGGATGATGTCGGCGGCGCGCAGCTCGTCGGTGGTCTCCAGGAGCGGCACGATGCCGATCTTCGCCCAGCCGGCGTGCAGGTCGACCAGTCCGGCCTCGCGGGCGAGGACGGCGGCGGCGAAGACGTCGTCGGCGCCCTGGCACATCGAGATGATGTAGGACTCGATGACCTCGGGGCCGAACCGCTCGAAGGCCTGCTTGACGGTGTGGAAGACGCCGAGGGTCTTCTCGCCGGCGGCGGGAGCGCAGTTCCTTGGCGAGCAGCTTCTGCCGGTAGTCGCGCGGCATGTCCGCGTACCGCCAGGACTCCTCGCCGAGGCGGTCGAAGAGCTGGCCGAGCGCGTGGTGGTGGGCGTCGGCGTGTTCGCGTACGTCCATGGTGGCGAGCTGGAGCCCGAACGCGGCGAGCGTGCGGATCGTGCGGTCCATACGGCCGTCGGCGAAGAGTCCGCCGCGGTGGGCGCGCAGGGAGGTCTGGATGAGGGTCAGGTCGTCCAGGAGCTGCGAGGTGCCGAGGTAGTCGCGGCCCAGGCTGTGCGGGGTGCCCTTGGCCAGGCGCTCGCGGGTGTTGACGAGCTTCTGCCGGATGCAGGTGGCCTTGAGGCGGTACGGCTCCTCCGCGTTGAGGCGCTTGTACCGGGGGCTGATCTCGGGGAGGCGGTCCAGGTCGGTGGCGAGCGAGTCCAGGAGTTCCTGGGTGGCGCCCGCGTACCGGATGGAGTTGGAGAGCTGGCCGCGCAGCTGGTCGATGAGGTCGAGCGCGTCGGTGATGCCGTGCTCGTGCTGGAGGATCAGCACTTCCCAGGTGACGGCGGGGGTGACGTTCGGGTTGCCGTCGCGGTCGCCGCCGATCCAGGTTCCGAAGCTCAGGGGGCGGGTGCCGGGCGGCAGCTCGACGCCGACGCGCTCCAGTTCGGCGACGAGGTCTTCGAGGACGTCGCCGACGGCTTCGGCGTGCAGTTCGTCGAGGTAGTAGATGGCGTTGCGGGCCTCGTCGGCGGGCTCGGGCCGTACGACGCGCAGCTCGTCCGTCTGCCAGATCAGGTCGATGGACTCGGCGAGGCGCAGGTCGTGGCGGCGCCGGTCGGCGGCGATGACCGGGACTTCGAGGAGTTCGGCGATGCGGCGGAGCTTGTTCAGTACGGAGCGGCGCGCGGCCTCGGTGGGATGCGCGGTGAAGACGGGGCGGACGCTGAGGTTCTTGACCGTCGCGCGCAGGTGCTCGGGGTCGGCGTCCTTGAGCCGGTCGGCGGTGCGGGCGAGGAGCCCGCCCTCGGCCTCGCGACGGTCGCGCATCTCGCGGCCCCGGTGGACCTGCTCGGTGACGTTGGCGAGGTGGAAGTAGGTGGAGAAGGCGCGGACGAGCTTCGCGGCGGTCTCCAGGTCGGTGTCGCCGAGCAGCGCGGCGGCTGCTTCGCCGTCCTCGCGGGTGAGGGCGCGGACACGCTCGACGAGGTCGAGGAGTTCGGGGCCCTCCTGGCGTACGAGGGTTTCGCCGAGGAGGTCGCCGAGCCGGCGAATGTCGGAGCGCAGCTCCACATTGGCCGTCGCGGCGCCTTCGGTCACGGCGCCCTCGGCGGTCGGGGTCTGGTCGGCACTGCTCACAGGTGCGGCTCCTTGCAGTGTTCGAGCACGTCGGGAGGAGAGGTTCTGGAGAGATTGTTCGACCGGACCGCGCTGTCCGACGTCACAAGGATAGGTGTCCTTCGCGCGTCGTTATCCACAGGCCCCTTGTCGCGTGCCTTCTCGCTGCCATACTTACGTTGCCGTAAGTTACGCGCCCGTAAACGGGCAGAATGCCGCATTCCACACCCCCAGGGGACACACCCATGTCGACACGCCCTGACGTTCTCGGCGACTCCTCCCAGGCCCAGCCTGCGCCGGACGGTTCCTCCACTCCCGCCAACCCCTCCGCTCCCTCCGCCACGCTCGGCGGGGAGAGCAAGCGCTCGCTGGAGCAGATCACATTGCTCCTGTTCATCGTCGTCCCGTTCATCGCCCTGCTCGGCGCCGTTCCGCTGGTCTGGGGATGGGGCGTGAGCTGGCTCGACATGGGCCTGCTCGTGGCGATGTATTTCATCGGCTGCCACGGCATCACGGTCGGCTTCCACCGGTATTTCACCCACAGCTCGTTCAAGGCGAGCCGCCCGCTGCGGATCGCGCTGGCCGTGGCGGGGTCGATGGCGGTGGAAGGTCCGGTGGTCCGCTGGGTCGCCGATCACCGCAAGCACCACAAGTTCTCGGACGCGGAGGGCGACCCGCACTCGCCGTGGCGGTTCGGTGAGACGCTTCCCGCGCTGATGAAGGGCCTGTGGTGGGCGCACATCGGCTGGCTCTTCGACGAGGAGCAGACACCGCAGCAGAAGTACGCGCCGGATCTGATCAAGGACCCGGCGATCCGGCGGGTCTCGCGGCAGTTCCTGCTGTGGGCGTTCGTCTCGCTGGCGATCCCGCCGCTGGTCGGCGGGCTGGTGACGATGTCGTGGTGGGGCGCGTTCACGGCGTTCTTCTGGGGCTCGCTGGTACGGGTGGCGCTGCTGCACCACGTGACGTGGTCGATCAACTCGATCTGCCACGCGGTGGGCAAGCGCCCCTTCAAGTCGCGTGACCGGTCAGGCAATGTGTGGTGGCTGGCGGTCTTGTCCTGTGGCGAGTCATGGCACAACCTGCACCATGCGGACCCGACGAGCGCTCGGCACGGTGTGCTGCGAGGTCAGATCGACTCCAGCGCCCGGCTGATCCGGTGGTTCGAGGCGTTCGGCTGGGTGCACAGTGTGCGCTGGCCCGACGCCGGACGGCTGGAAGCCCGGCGGAAAATTGACCATCCCAACGCGGCATGATTGGCAACGTGGCGATCGACGGCGGTAAGAGCGACACCGACAAGAGCCGGACCACCTCTGGCGCGCCCCGGCGCTCCCGCCGGGTCCGGATGACCGGCAAGGAGCGTCGCGAGCAACTGCTGGACATCGGCCGCACCCTGTTCGCCGAGAAGGGCTACGAGGGCACGTCGGTGGAGGAGATCGCCTCGAAGGCGGGCGTCTCCAAGCCGGTGGTGTACGAGCACTTCGGCGGCAAGGAGGGGCTGTACGCGGTCGTGGTCGACCGCGAGATGCGCCAGCTGCTCGACATGGTGACGAGTTCTCTTACGGCGGGCCATCCGCGCGAACTGTGCGAGCAGGCGGCGTTCGCGCTCCTCGACTACATCGAGGAGTACACGGACGGTTTCCGCATCCTGGTCCGCGATTCGCCGGTCGCGCAGTCGACGGGCACGTTCGCCTCGCTGATCAGCGACATCGCCACGCAGGTCGAGGACATCCTCGGCATGGAGTTCAAGGCCCGCGGCTTCGACCCGAAGCTGGCCCCGCTGTACGCGCACGCCCTGGTGGGCATGGTGGCGCTGACGGGCCAGTGGTGGGTGGACACCCGCCGCCCGAAGAAGAACGAGGTGGCGGCGCATCTGGTGAATCTGGCGTGGCACGGGCTGGGCAATCTGGAGGCGAAGCCGCGGCTCATAGGCCACCGCAAGGTCTGAGAGCGCGCCGGGCGGCCGGACCCGTGGTCACTCTTTGTGATGACGGCGCCGGATTCCGCCCGCTACGGTGCGATGAGAGGTTCAGAACTCCGTCCATGCGAGGTCCGGAGCCCGGCACCTCGGTCGTACGGGTCTACGAACTGGACCCGTTGAACAAGCGCCGAGACCGGCTCTGCGATCCCGCCTCGCCGGGGCGCCACGTTCTCGTGGCGCCCCGGCGTTCCACTGTCGCCCCGCCCCCGCTCAGCTCACCGGCTCCAGGAACTCCAGCCGGTTGCCCACCGGGTCCTCGGAGTAGAAGCGGCGGTGGCCGGGGAGGCTGTCGTCCCAGGTCACCGGGGCGCCCCGGGAGGAGAGACGGGTCGCGTACGCGGTGATGCCGGTGACCCGCAGGCCCGGGTGGGCCTTTCTCGCCGGGCGGAAGTCCGGCTCGATGCCGAGGTGGAGCTGTACGGGGCCCGCCTGGAACCAGCAGCCGCCGCGTACCGCCAGAGCGGGCGGCTTGGGGATCTCCGTCATGCCCAGGACATCGACGTAGTACGTGCGCAGCATGTCCTCCGAGCGCGCCGAGGCGGCCAGTTGGACATGGTCGACGGCCGCGATCATCAGGCCCGCCGCCGTGCCACCGCGAAGATCCGGCGGAACGGGAACACCGTGCCGTGCGGGCCCGGCGGGTAGGCCTTGCGGAGCAGGTCGCCGTACTGGCCGAGGAATTCCGCCGCCGCGTCCGGGTCGTCGGCGAGTTCGGTGAGGACGGGGCGCAGGGCCGTGCCCTTGACCCAGTCGAGCACCGGGTCCTCGCCGGAGAGCAGCTGGAGGTACGTGGTCTCCCAGGCGTCCGCCGTGCAGCCGAGGTCCGTGAGGCGGACCAGGTAGTCGGCCGGGTCCAGGATGTGTACGAAGCGCCGGCCGTGGCTGTCGAGGCGTTCGCTCCAGCGCGGGGTCTCGCACAGTTCGCCGAGGAGCGCGTGGCTGGGGGCGGTGAAGTTGCCGGGGACCTGGAAGGCGAACGTGCCGCCGGGGGTGAGGGCGTCGATCCAGCGCGCGAAGTAGTCGGCGTGGCTGGGGACCCACTGGAGTGCGGCGTTGGAGACGATCAGGTCGTACGGCTCCCCGGGTGTCCAGCGCGCGGCGTCGGCGGACCGGAAGTCCAGCCGGCCGCCGCCGGCCGTGGGCCCCGCGTACGCCTTCTCCGCCTGGGCCAGCATCTCGGGCGAGAGGTCGAAGCCGGTGATGTGGGCGGTGGGCCACCGTTCGGCGAGGAGCGCGGTGACGTTGCCGGGACCGCAGCCGATGTCGGCTATCCGTGGGGGGCGGTCCCCGGCGGGCAGTTCGGGGATGCGGCCCAGCAGATCCAGGAACGGGCGGGTGCGGTGGACGGAGTGGTGAAGGTACTGCTGCGGGTCCCAGGTCGGTGCGGGAGTGGGTGCCGGGCCGGTCGCCGGAGTCGCTGTCGAACTCATGTGTGAAGCCCTCTCGGGGTACGGAGTGGACGGGCCGATTCCCGTCCGGGCCCGACCATGCCCAAGCCTGCCTTCAAGTATATCTTGACGTCAAGAGACTTCATGTCGACAGACCCTCTACACTGATCGTCATGGAGGACGAGGTCGACCGTCTGGTCGCAGCATGGCGCCGGGAGCGGCCGGACCTCGACGTGGAACCACTTGAGGTGCTCAGCCGCGTCAGCAGGCTCGCGCGCCACCTCGACCGGGCCCGGCGGCTCGCGTTCGCGGAGCACCACCTGGAGCCGTGGGAGTTCGACGTCCTGACCTCGCTGCGGCGGGCGGGCGCGCCGTACCAGCTCTCCCCCGGTCAGTTGCTCACCCAGACCCTGGTCACCTCGGGCACGATGACCAACCGCATCGACCGGCTGGCGAAGAAGGACCTGGTCGAGCGGCTGCCCGACCCCAGCGACCGGCGCGGGGTCCTCGTACGGCTCACCCCCGAGGGGCGCGACCGCGCCGATCAGGCGCTGGCCGGGCTGCTCGCGCAGGAGCGCGCGATCCTCGCGGAGCTGTCACGCGGGCAGCGCGGCGAACTGGCCGCGCTGCTGCGCCGGTTGACCGCACCGTTCGACAACGTACCGGGCTGACGGACGCACCGGGCCCCGACCGCGTCGCGCGGCTCGTGGGCCGGGCATGTCCTCGATCGCCGGACGGGCTCTATGAGCCCGTCCGGCCACGCCCTAGCCCACCCGTACCGCGTCCGTGCCGCCCAGGTCCGCCGGGCCCACTCCCGCGCGGCGGGCCAGTGCGACCGCCGCCAGTGTGGAGTGGACGCCCAGCTTCCCGAGCACGTTCTGCATGTGCGTACGGACGGTGTGCGGGGACAGGAAGAGGCGCTCGGCCACCGCCTTGCGCCCCAGGCCCGCCACCATGCAGCGCAGCACCTCCAGTTCGCGCGGCGTCAGCGAGTCGACCAGCCGCTCGCTGTCCGTGCGGTGCTTGCGCGCGGCGGTCAGCTCCCGCAGGACGTTCGTGAGCAGCGCGGGCGGCAGATGCGTCTCGTCGCGCAGGACGCCCCTGATCACCGCCAGCAGCCGTTGCAGCGAGCAGTCCTTGGCGACCCAGCCGGACGCGCCGGCCTGGAGCGCGAGTGCCGCGCGGCCCGGGTCGTCCTTCTCGGCGAGGACGACGCAGCGTACGGACGGCTGTCCCGAACGGACGCCCGCGACCAGCGAGATGCCGTCGACGAGCCCGAGACCGGCGTCGCCGCTGTCGGGTACGGCGCGGGCCACCGGACCGCTGCCCGGACCCGCGACGATGCCCAGGTCGGCGTCGACCAGCAGCACGTCGTACCTGCGCCCCTCGGCAGCCGCCCGCTCCAGACAGCGCAGCGCGGCGGGTCCGCTGCCGGCGGCGGCGACGTCCACGTCCGGCTCCGCCGCGAGGGCGGCTGCCAGCGACTCGGCGAATATGCGGTGGTCGTCCACCACGAGAACCCTGATACGGACCAATTGACACCCCCAGATGTCGGGGCGCGGACGACGCGGGTACGGCGCCCGGTGGGATGGGGTTCGCGTCGCGTGGACACTGTGCCGCCACGGCCGCCGCCGTGCGGCTGCCCACCCACCCCGGGCGTCGTACCCGACTGTCTCGCTTCCCTGATCAGCACCGGCCCCCACCGGTGCTGTGCATCAGCGTACGGGCGGGGGCCCGGAGCGGAAGACTATTTACAGAACTGATCGGCGACGGCTGGTTAGGGTGGGACGCATGTTTCGTATCGAGACAGAAGTCGACAAAGAACGACGCGCGTTGCTGGGTGAACGGATGCGGGCGACCAACACCGCCCGTTCACCGATCCTGCGGGAGCTGCGGGGATCGACGGAGGACGAGGAGGTCCCGCTGCACGTGTGGCTGATGGAGGAGTCGACGGGCGCGCTGGCGGGCGGCCTCGCGGCCCATGTGTGGGCGCGCTGGCTCCATGTCGACCTGCTGTGGGTCGACGACGCCCACCGCGGCGCGGGCCTCGGCACCCGCCTCCTCTCGGAGGCGGAGGACCTGGCCCGCGCCCGGGGCTGTCTCCACGCCCGCCTGGAGACCTGGGACTTCCAGGCCCCCGCGTTCTACCGCCGCCAGGGCTACGACCTGGCGGGCCACATCCCGGACTACCCGCCGGGCGTCACGGAGTACTTCTTCACCAAGCGCCTGATCTGAAAGAGCGGGACCCGGGGGGCTCACCCCACCCGGTGCGCCCCCCGGGACGGGACCGCCGGGAAGACCCGGGGGGCCGTGTGGCCCGCCGACGCGAAGGACTCCACGACCGCCTTGGTCACCGTGTCCGCGTCCGTCTCTTCCGTCAGGACTATCGCCGAGCCGCCGAAGCCGCCGCCCGTCATGCGCGCGCCCAGCGCCCCCGCCGCGACCGACGACGACACCACCAGGTCCAGTTCGTCGCACGAGACCCGGAGGTCGTCGCGCAGCGAGGCGTGACCCTCGGTCAGGATGGGGCCCACCGCGCGGACGTCGTCCGCGTCGAGCAGGGCGATGACCCGCTCCACGCGGTGGTTGTCGCTCACGACGTGGCGGACGTAGCGCCGTACGTTCTCCGCCTCGCCCGCCAGCCGTTCCAGCGCGGCGGGCAGATGCGCGTACTCGACTTCGCGCAGCGTGCGCGCGCCGAGCGCCCGCGCGCCGGCTTCGCAACCGGCGCGCCGCTCCGCGTACGCGCCGTCGCCCAGGGCGTGCTTCACCCGCGTGTCCACGACCAGCAGCCGCAGCCCGACGGCGGCCAGGTCGAAGGGGACCTGGCGCTGCGAGAGGTCGCGGGTGTCGAGGTACAGCGCGTGCCCGTCCGTGCAGCACGCGGAGGCCATCTGGTCCATGACGCCGCAGGGGACGCCGACGAACGCGTTCTCGGCGCGCTGGGCGAGCACCGCCAACTCAGGTGCGGAGAGGCCCAGTTCGTACAGCTCGTTCAGCGCGAGCGCGGTCACGACCTCCAGCGCCGCCGACGACGAGAGACCCGCGCCGGTGGGCACGGTCGACGTGAGGTGGATGTCGGCGCCGGTGACGGCGTGACCGGCCTCGCGCAGCGCCCACACCACGCCCGCCGGATACGCCGCCCAGCCGGTGTCCGACAGCGGCACCAGCTCGTCGACGGCGAGCCGCACCACACCGCCCCGGGCGTCGGCGGAGTGCACGCGCAGTACCCCGTCCGTGCGCCGCGACACCGCCGCGACGGCGGTGTGCGGCAGCGCGAGCGGCATCACGAAGCCGTCGTTGAAGTCGGTGTACTCGCCGATCAGGTTCACCCGGCCGGGCGCAGCCCACACGCCCTCGGGCGCCGAGCCGTACAACTCCTCGAACTGCGCCGTCACGCTCCGAGCACTGCTCACCCGTGTGTCTCCTCTCGGCGTGCGAACGCCCACGCGTCCGCGACGATCCCCGCCAGGTCGGCGCGGCTCGGGGTCCAGCCCAGGCGCTCGCGCGCCGTGGCGGCGGAGGCGACCAGGACCGCCGGGTCGCCCGCGCGGCGCGGGGCCGCGACCTCCGGCACCGGGTGGCCGGTGACCGTACGGACGGTCTCGATGACCTCGCGGACGGAGAACCCGCTGCCGTTGCCGAGGTTGCAGACCAGGTGCTCCCCGGCCACCGCGGCGTCCAGCGCCAGCAGATGCGCGTCGGCGAGGTCGGCGACGTGGATGTAGTCGCGTACGCACGTGCCGTCCGGCGTCGGGTAGTCGTCGCCGTACACCGAGATCGACTCCCGTGCACCGAGGGCGACTTGCAGCACGAGCGGGATCAGGTGCGACTCGGGCTCGTGGCGCTCGCCGTAACTCCCGTACGCGCCCGCCACGTTGAAGTACCGCAGCGAGACCGCCGCGAGACCGTGGGCCACGCACTCGCCGCCGATCATATGGTCGACGGCCAGCTTCGACGCGCCGTACGGGCTGGTCGGCGCGGTCGGGTCGGTCTCGGTGATCGGCGTGGAGACGGGCTCGCCGTATGTCGCAGCCGTCGAGGAGAAGACGAGCTTACGGACGCCCGCCGTGCGCATCGCCTCCAGCAGCGCCATCGATCCGCCGACGTTGTTGTCCCAGTACTTCTCCGGCTTGGCGACGGACTCGCCGACCTGCGAGGACGCGGCGAAGTGCAGCACGGCGTCGTAACCGGGGTCGAGCCACTTCGCCGCGTCGTGCACCCGGCCCTCGATGAATTCGGCGCCCGCCGGGACCGCTGCCCGGAAGCCGGTGGAGAGGTCGTCGAGCACGGTCACCTCGTGCCCGGCCTCCAGCAGATGCGTGGCGACCACACTGCCGACGTACCCCGCGCCACCCGTAACCAGATACTTGCCACTCACGCGCTCGCTACCTCTCGCAGTCTCTCGGCCGCGGTCTCCGGCGGCACGTCGTTGATGAAGACGTTCATTCCGGACTCGGATCCCGCGAGGAACTTCAGCTTGCCCGACGTCCGGCGGATGGTGAAAATTTCCAGGTGGAGGGCGAAGTCGTCGTGTCCGGCGGCGCGGAACGGCGCCTGGTGCCACGCGGAGATGTACGGCGTCGGCGGTTCACCCGCGCCGAAGATCCGGTCGAAACGCCGCAGCAGCTCCAGATAGACCGCCGGGAACTCGGCGCGCGCCGCCTCGTCAAGGCCCCGCAGGTCCGGCACCCGGCGCAGCGGATAGAGGTGCACCTCGTACGGCCAGTGCGCCGCGTACGGCACGAAGGCCACCCAGTGACCGCCTTCCAGAACCACCCGCCCGGCGGTGCGCTCGCGCTCCACGACGTCGTCGAAGAGGTTGCGTCCGGTGGCCGCCCGGTGCTCGGCGACCGAGCGGGACATCCGTTCGGTTCGCGGGGTGACGAAGGGGTACGCGTAGATCTGCCCGTGCGGATGACCAAGGGTCACGCCGATCTCGGGCCCGCGGTTCTCGAAGCAGAACACCTGCTCCACCTGCGGGAGTTCGGCGAGTCCGGCGGTGCGGTCGGTCCAGACGTCGAGGACGAGGCCGGCCTGTTCCTCGGTGAGATCGGCGAAGGAGGCCTGATGGTCGGAGGTGAAGCAGACGACCTCGCAGCGTCCGGCGTCCCCGGCGAGGGAGGGGAAGCGGTTCTCGAAGACGGCCACGTCGTAGTCGCCGGCGGGGATCTCGCTGAGCCTGCCCGCGGCGGCGTCGGTGGGGCAGAGCGGGCACTCGCCGGCCGGCGGGTGGTAGGTGCGGCCCTGGCGGTGCGAGGCGACGGCGACCGAGTCGCCGAGCAGCGGGTCGCGGCGGATCTCGGAGGTGGTGGCGATCGGTTCGAGGGGCCGCAGGTCCACGGCGTCGCGTACGACGTCTTCACGGGAGTCGTAGTAGATCAGCTCCCGGCCGTCGGCGAGCGCCGTCACCGTCTTCTTCATCGATTCTTCCTCCGGCCGCACCCGAGCTCGCACCCCGAGCCCACACTCAAACAGAATCAAACATAACTAATCATGAGCCCTCACGCACGTCAACGGTCACGCCACTCGATCACGATCGAACAAAGAACACCATCAAAAGTGTTCAGTTTCGGTAAGTGCAGGCGTAGGTTCCGAGCAGTTGAGAGTTAACGTTCACGCGACGAAGCGGGTACCCCCATGCAGTCCCCCACGTACTACCTGGCCGAAGGACTTCGGCTCCCCACCAACGCGCTCGACTACACGATCCTGGCGATCTACTTCATCGTCGTCCTCGGCATCGGCTTCGCCGCCCGGGCGAGCGTCAAGACCAGCCTGGACTTCTTCCTCTCCGGCAGATCACTGCCGGCCTGGGTGACCGGCCTCGCGTTCGTCGCGGCCAACCTGGGCGCGACCGAGATCCTGGGCATGGCCGCGACCGGCGCGCAGTACGGCGTGGCCGTCGTGCACTGGTACTGGATCGGCGCGATCCCCGCCATGGTCTTCCTCGGCCTGGTGATGATGCCGTTCTACTACGGCTCCAAAGTGCGGTCCGTCCCCGAGTTCCTGCTCCAGCGCTTCGACAGGTCGGCGCATCTGCTCAGCTCGGTCCTCTTCGCCTTCGCCGCCATCCTGATCGCGGGCGTCAACCTCTACGCCCTGTCGATCGTGGTCGAGGCGCTGCTGGGCTGGCCCCAGTGGGTCTCGATCGTCGTGGCCGGCTTCTTCGTCCTCGCGTACATCACCATCGGCGGTCTGTCGTCGGCGATCTACAACGAGGTGCTCCAGTTCTTCGTCATCCTCGCCGCGCTCATACCCCTGACCGTCCTCGGCCTCAAGCGGGTCGGCGGCTGGGACGGTCTGACCGACTCGCTGACCGCGAGCAAGGGTGACAACTTCCTGAGCGCCTGGGGCGGTACGGGCATCGGCGACGCCAACCCGCTCGGCGCGAACTGGCTGACGATCATCCTCGGGCTCGGCTTCGTGCTGTCCTTCGGCTACTGGACGACGAACTTCGCCGAGGTGCAGCGCGCGCTCTCCGCGAAGAACCTCTCCGCCGCCAAGCGCACCCCGCTGATCGCCGCGTTCCCGAAGATCTTCATCGTCTTCCTGGTGATGATCCCGGGCCTGGTCGCCGCGGTGATCGTGCCGAAGATAGGCACGGCGGGCTCGGACCTCACGTACAACGACGCGATCCCGCTGCTGATGCAGGAGTTGCTGCCCAACGGGGTGCTCGGGATCGCCGTCACGGGTCTGATGGCCGCCTTCATGGCCGGCATGGCGGCGAACGTGTCGTCCTTCAACACCGTCTTCACCACCGACATCTGGCAGAAGTACGTGGTCAAGGACCGGGAGGACACGTACTACCTGCGCTTCGGACGGCTGATCACCGCGGTCGGTGTGCTGGCCTCCGTAGGAACGGCCTTCATCGCCGCCAGCTTCTCCAACATCATGAGCTATCTCCAGACGCTGTTCTCCTTCTTCAACGTGCCGATGTTCGTGGTCTTCATCATCGGCATGTTCTGGAAGCGGGCCTCGATGAAGTCCGGCGCCTGGGGTCTGGTCGCCGGTACGACGGCCGCGATGGTCAACTACTTCTGGATCTACAAGCAGGGCGTCATCGACATCCCCAGCGACCAGGGCGCCAACTTCGTCTCCGCGATCGTGGGCTTCGTCGCCGGCGCCGTGGTGATGGTCGTCGTCACGCTGTTCACCGCGCCGAAGCCGGAGTCCGAACTCGCGGGCCTGGTGTACGGGACGACATCACCCGGCATGAGCGAGGCACCGGCCGAGGGCGACGACGCCTGGTACCGCAAGCCCGCGCTGCTCGGCTGGGGTGCGATCGTCATCGCCGCGGCCTGCTACATCCCGTACTCCTTCTGACCGAAGCGGAGGCACACACCATGTCCGACCTGCACAAAGAAGTCTCCGAACTGGAAGGCAGGTCCGCCACGGCGGCCCGCCTGTTCGACATCCGTCTCATCATCGGCGGCCTGTTCACGCTGTACGGGGTGATCGTCACCGTCGCCGGTGTCTTCGTGTCCGACGCGGACATGAAGAAGGCCGAGGGCGTCAACATCAACCTCTGGACGGGGCTGGCGATGCTGGCACTCGGCCTGTTCTTCCTGGGCTGGATGAAGCTGCGGCCGACGGAGATACCGCCGCCGACCGCGACGGACCCGGCGGCCGACGCGCCCGGCGCGCCCGGCGCCGAGAAGTAGGCGTCGCTTTCCTCCGTCATCGGACGGGCCGCGTATGCGGCCCGTCCGATGAGGGGGAGCGACCGGCCGCCGGGTGCGGCGGCCCGTCCGGCAGCACCGTCACGACCGCCCGGTCCAGCAGCCCCGTCCGCGCGGCCAGCGCCGCGGCCTCCAGCCGGGAGCCGACGCCCAGCTTCATCAGGACCCGCTGCACATGCGTACGGGCGGTACTCGGCGCGATACCCATACCGGCGGCGATCAGCCGGGTGTCCTCGCCCTCGGCGACCCGCACCAGCACCTCGATCTCGCGCGGGGTGAGCATCCGCAGCAGCCGCTGACCCTCGTCGTCCGGCTGGGCCGCCGGATTCAGCAGCTCGGTGAACGCCCCCTGCAACAGCCCCGGCGCCACGGCCGCGTCGCCCGCCCGCGCCTTCACGATCGCCCGCTCGACGCCCTCGATGCGCTCGTCGTGCCGTACGTATCCGCACGCCCCGGCCGCGAAGGCGGCGGCGATGCCGCGCGGGTTCGGCACCGGGCCGAGCACCACGACCGCCACCTGCGGGCGGTCGCGCCGGATCCGTACGATCGGGTCGAAGGCGCCGGGCTCGTCCGGTGCGGCGGTCCCCATGAGGCAGACCTCGGGCGCCCGGCTCACGACGAGTTCGGCGGCGCCGGCCGTGGGCGCGGCGGCGGCGAGCACCCGGTGCCCGCGCAGTTTGAGGGCCGAGGCGAGCGCCTCCGCGAGCAGTCGGTGGTCGTCAACCACCATGAGCCGTACGCCCATCGAGCAACCCCATCCCCGCCGGCTCCGGGCCCCCCGGCCCCCCTGACCCGGCAAGTTACACGCTCGGCCGAAGTCCCGCGCCCCCGTGCGGGTAAGAAGACGCCTACTTGTCGAATTCGCCGCTATTCAGGGCGGATCAGGTGGCCGGATGATCGCCGGGGCGGGCCCCGTACAGGCGGCCCGCCCCGGCGATCGAGAACACACGCGGCCCAAGGGCCGCCGTCATCCCGTTAGTTCGTGGTGAACGCCACCACCAGGTACTCCTTGCGGTCGCCGGAGGTGCTCGGCTCGCTGATCAGCGTCTCCGAGGTGTACATCCGGCCGTTGCCGAACCGGACCTCCGCGCCGTCCAGCGAGAAGCTGGTCTCGGCCTCGCGGACCGACTCCTCGCCCGGGTTCTCCATGAGAACCGTCTCCTTGAAGGTCGCGCCGTCGATGGAGACGATCTGTCCGCCCTTGTCGTAGGGCGGCCACTTGTACGCGATGATGTTCGAACCGTCCATGCGCAGCGGGTACATCGCGTAGCGCTCACCCGCGTCGGCCCGGTCTCTCGTGGCCTTGCCGGTCGCGAGGTCGAAGGAGACGATCTCGTTGGTCTGGCCGTAGTCCTCGCCGGTGCCCTCGTGCTCCTCGGTCGGCACATAGATCTTGCCGTTGCCGACGGCGATCTTGCCGCACTGCTCGACCTCGGTGGCACCGCAGTTGGCCGCGTACTTGTCGGCGTCCACGGGGATCTTGGCGAGCAGTTTGCCGGTCTTCTCGTCGATGGAGAAGAAGTCCGAGATGCTGCTGCCGTCACCGGCGGTGTCGCCGACGTCCGCCGCGACGACGAGCGGCTTGGTGGAGACGATGGACACGTACTCGACGCCCGCGGGCATCTTGAACGTGGAGATCGGCGCCCCGTCGGACGGCTTCAGGTTCTGGACGAGGACCGTCGGGTTGTCGTACGAGCCGCACTTGCGGGCCGCGACGAGTCCGGCGCCGCCGCCGTAACCCATGTCGTAGCAGCCGTCGGCCTTGATCTCCGGCTTCCACAGGCTGTCGCCGGAGGCGAGGTCGAAGGCCGCGCCGCCGTCGGTGCCGCCGACGGCGACGGTCGTGCCGCTGAGGGTGACCTCGCGGAAGGCGGCCTTGTCGTCACCGGCGTTGCCGCCCGTGACCGACTTGGTCCACAGCAGCTTGCCCGCTTCGAGGTCGATCGCGCCGACCTCGGTGCACTGGACGTACTTCTCCTTGGCGGTCGGCTTGCTCGCGGCGAAGACGACGGCCGACTTGTCGTCCTCGGTGGCGTGGCGCGAGGCCGCGCAGACCTGGCCGGGCAGCGGGATGGTCCAGAGCTGCTTGCCGGTGTCCGCCTCGTAGCCGACGATCTGGTTCACGCCGGTCTTGACGTACGCCTTGTCGGTGATCCACGAGCCGGACACGTCGGTGATGTCGCCGACCTTGGGCTGCGGCAGCTGGAAGGCGACCTTCGACTTGGTGTTGGCCGGGGGCTTCTCCTTGCCGCCGCCGAGGGGCTTGCCGTCCTCGCCGTCCTTCTCGGTGTCCTTGGAGTCGGACGTCTTGGCCTGGTCGTCCTTGTCGCCGTCGCCGGAAGCGACGTAGACACCACCGGCGACGATCAGGACGACGGCGACCACCGCGGCGATGATGATCTGCGTCTGTGTGCTGATCTTCTTGCCGCCGCCGGGCGTGCCGGGTCCGCCGGGCCCGCCCGGACCGGGCTGGGTGTACGGCTGGCCCGGCTGGACGTACGGCTGGCCGGGCTGCTGCGGGTAGCCGTACTGCGGCTGGCCCTGCTGCGGATACCCGTACTGCGGCTGCCCCGTCGGCCGGGTCTGCGGCTGCTGATGCGGGTGGCCGTACCCCGGCTGGCCGGGAGGCTGCTGCGGCGGCTGGCCCTGCTGCGGATAGCCGTACTGCGGCTGCCCGGGGGGCTGTTGCGGATAGCCGTAACCGGGCTGCTCGGGCGGCGGCGTCGGGGCGCCGAATCCGCCCGGGGGCGGCTCGATCGGGGCGCCGAAACCACCGGCCGGTGGCTCCTGCGGCTTGCCGAACCCGCCCTGCGGGGGCTCGTTGGGCGGCTGCGTCATGGCGTGCGTTCCTCAAAGGGATGAGAGTGCGTACGGAGCGGGAGCGGATGGGGGAGGGACCCGGGACGGCGCGTCACTTGCCGAACGCCATCATGGTCTTGGTCTCCATCTCCGCCTTGTCGTCACCGGCGCTGACCCGGCTGCTGGTCACGTAGAACCGCCCGCCCACGTAGTCCAGTTCGGAGTCGTAGAAGGAGTTCTCGATCTCGGAGGTGGACTCCGGGTTCTGGAGCAGCACCTTCGGGGCGCCTCCGGTGGGCGCCAGGGTCGCGACGGCGCCGCCCTTGTCGTACGACGGCTCGAAGTAGAGGACCACGTTCGCACCTTCCATCCGCAGCGGCGTCATGACGCGCTCGGCCGGGGCCTTGGCGCGCCACTTGGCCTTGCCGTTGGCGAGGTTGAAGGCGACGACCTCGTTGGTGCCGGTGGAGCCGGTCTCGCTCGGCTGCGTCGCCATGTAGAAGGTGGTGGCGTCGGCGGCGACGCCGGTGCAGCCGTCCAGGTTGGCGCCGAAGACGATGAAGCTCCCACCGCAGTTGGGCTGGAACTTGTCCTTGCCGCCGTCGATCTGGGAGCGCACGGTGCCGTTGTCGTTGAGCACGACGATCGCCCAGGACTTCTTGTCCGGCTCGGTCAGCGACAGGACGATCGGGTTGCTCGAATAGACCTTGTCGAGTTCCCAGTTGGTCTTGAGCTTGTACGTCCACCTGGCCTTGCCGGTGGTCGGGTCCAGCTCCTGCACCTGGTTCTGCTGCTTGTCGATGTCACCGCCGGGGCACGACTCGGCGGCGATCATCCGTGCGCCGCTGGCGACGGCGTCCGGCTGGCAGTTGCCGGGCACCTTGTCGAAGAGCGCCTTGCCGTCGCTCATCCGGAAGGCGTTGACGTGGCCGGTGCGAGCCGCGGAGACGGTGTCGCCGTTGATCGAGAGGGTGATGTCGGACAGGAAGTCGAAGTTGCCCTGCTGCTTGAGCTCCTGCTTCCAGCCGCCCTTGCCGGTCTTGAGGTCGATCTCCTGGAGGACGGAGCAGTCGGACTTCTCCGTGACTCCGTCCTTGATCCCGAGGACGATCCTGCCGTCGTCCGTGGGAATCGAGGGGGCCGCGCACACCTCGGCGGGCAGGGTGAGGGTCCACTTCTGCTTGCCGTCCGCGGCGCCGTACCCGGCGATCTTCTTGTACATGGCCTTGACGACGATGTCGCCGGCGAACCACGGGCCGTACACGTCGGCGCCGTTCTTCGGCAGGTCGACGTCGTTCTTCTGGAGCCACAGGACCTTCGACTCGCCGTCCTTGCGCCCGGCGTTGAGGTCGTCCTGCGCGTCACGCCCGCCGCCGGTGCCGTCACCCTCGTCCGGGGTGGACTCGCCGGTCGGCTTGGCGTCCTTGTCCTTGCTGACGTTCTTCTTGGTGGTGCCGCCGCCGTCACCGCTGACGAGGAACCAGGTGCCGCCGCCGATGACGAGCAGCCCCGCGACGGCCGCCGCGATGACGACGCCGGGCTTGCGCTTGAAGAGGCTGCCGCCGCCGTTGCCGCCCGGGGGCGGGGTGGGCGCGCCGGGGAACTGCTGGGGCGGGTAACCGCCGCCACCGCCGTACGGGTTGGGCTGCTGGCCGTACGGTCCCGGCTGGTTGTACGGGCCGGGCTGCTGGCCGTAGGGACCCGGCTGGTTGTAGGGACCGGGCTGGGCCTGCTGCTGGCCGTAGGGACCGGGCTGGTTGTACGGGCCCGGCTGAGGCGGGCCGCCGGGGGCGGGCGGTGCCGCCGGGTAGCCGTACCCGGGCTCGCCCTGCGGCGGTCCCTGCGACGGCGCCTGCGGATAGCCGTACCCCGGCTGTTGGCCCG
The DNA here is from genome assembly GCF_040560175.1 of Streptomyces panacea. Lineage (NCBI taxonomy): Bacteria > Bacillati > Actinomycetota > Actinomycetes > Kitasatosporales > Streptomycetaceae > Streptomyces > Streptomyces panacea. The sequence goes on along the minus strand of NZ_JARJHW010000084.1, from coordinate 2,140 downwards.
GCTGCTGTCCCGGCGGCGGTGGCTGGCTGGGTGGCTGGGTCATCAGCCATTCCCCCTTGTCGTACGGTCCTTCGTCCGGTCGGACTCCCCCGCGATCCCGGCTGGCTGGAAATCGGCTGTCGAATGTGTCAGCCGGGCCACCGGAATGGAGCGATTCGGGCTTGGGATCCGCAGTGTCACGTCAGTCGAGCGGGCCTTCTTTGTATCACTCGCACCCCTGTACGGGAGGGGCCGGTCCGCCCCTGTTCCCAAGGGAGGACCGGCCCGTGATGCGGTCGTTACGAGGTCTGTGCGGGACCTCTACGCGTCCTCGGCCAGCTCCATCCAGCGCATCTCCAACTCGTCGCGCTGGACGACGAGTTCACGAAGCTCACTGTCGAGTTTCGCCACCTTGTCGAAGTCGGTGGCGCTTTCGGCGATCTGTCCGTGCAGGGCGGTCTCGCGCGTCGACATCTTGTCGAGCTGCCGCTCGATGCGCTGGAGTTCCTTCTTCGCGGCGCGATTGTCCTTCGCCGAAGCGGCGGGCGCGACGGCCGGTGCGGGTGTACCACCGGAGCGCGCCGGGGCGGACGCGGGGGGCGCCGACTCGGCGACCTTGCGCCGCCGTTCCAGGTACTCGTCGATGCCGCGCGGCAGATGACGGAGGGTGGTGTCGCCGAGGAGCGCGTACACCTTGTCCGTCGTCCGCTCGATGAAGAACCGGTCGTGGCTGATGACCACCATCGAACCGGGCCAGCCGTCGAGGAGGTCTTCGAGCTGGGTGAGCGTCTCGATGTCGAGGTCGTTCGTCGGCTCGTCCAGGAACAGCACGTTGGGCTCGTCCATCAGCAGCCGCAGGATCTGGAGCCTGCGCCGCTCACCGCCGGAGAGGTCACCGACGGGCGTCCACTGCTTGTCCTTGCTGAAGCCGAACTGCTCGCAGAGCTGCCCGGCGGTCATCTCCCGCCCCGTACCGAGGTCGACCCGGTCGCGGATCTGCTGGACGGCCTCCAACACCCGCAGCGTGGGCTTGAGTTCGCTGACCTCCTGCGACAGGTACGCCAGCTTGACGGTCCGGCCGACGATCACCTTCCCGGCCTCGGGCTGGACGTCGCCCTGCGTACGGGCCGCCTCGGCGAGCGCGCGCAGCAGGGACGTCTTGCCCGCGCCGTTGACGCCGACGAGACCGATGCGATCACCGGGGCCGAGCTGCCAGGTCAGGTGCTTGAGCAGCACCTTCGGCCCGGCCTGGACGGTGACGTCCTCCAGGTCGAAGACGGTCTTGCCGAGGCGGGCGTTGGCGAACTTCATCAGCGACGAGGTGTCGCGGGGCGGCGGCACGTCCGCGATCAGTTCGTTGGCTGCCTCGATGCGGTAGCGCGGCTTGGAGGTACGGGCCGGCGGGCCGCGCCGCAGCCACGCCAGCTCCTTGCGCACCAGGTTCTGCCGCTTGGACTCCTCGGTGGCGGCGATGCGCTCGCGCTCGGCGCGGGCGAAGACGTAGTCGGAGTAGCCGCCCTCGTACTCGTGCACCGCGCCGCGCTGCACGTCCCACATCCGCGTGCAGACCTGGTCCAGGAACCACCGGTCGTGCGTCACGACGACGAGCGCGGAGCGGCGCTCACGCAGATGCCGGGCGAGCCAGGAGATGCCCTCGACGTCGAGGTGGTTGGTCGGCTCGTCGAGGATGATCACGTCCTGCTCGGCGATGAGCAGCTTCGCGAGCGCGATCCGGCGCCGCTCGCCACCGGACAGCGGCCCGATGACGGTGTCGAGCCCCTGCGGGAAACCGGCCATGTGGAGCCCGCCGAACAGCCCGGTGAGCACGTCCCGGATCTTGGCGTTGCCGGCCCACTCGTGGTCGGCGAGATCCCCGATGACCTCGTGCCTGACGGTGGCCTCGGGGTCGAGCGAGTCGTGCTGGGTGAGCACGCCGAGCCGGAGCCCGCCATTGTGCGTGACCCGCCCGGTGTCGGCCTCCTCCAGCTTGGCGAGCATCCGGATGAGGGTGGTCTTGCCGTCGCCGTTCCGCCCGACGACCCCGATCCGGTCCCCCTCGGAGACGCCGAGAGAGACACCGTCGAGCAGCGCACGGGTGCCGTACACCTTGGTGACTGCCTCGACATTGACCAGATTGACGGCCATTTCACTCCTGCTACGG
>NZ_JARJHW010000083.1:0-30928 GCF_040560175.1 Streptomyces panacea | reverse complement strand
GACAGCCCCTGGGACACCCCCCGGACCCCACGCCGAGCGGCGGTCGCGGCCGTCGAGCCGTCCCGTCATCCGAGGTTCACACGCTGTCCGTCATATGCCGTGGCATGGCGGCGGGCCTTCGAGGGAATACCTCTCCACAGGTCGACGTCCGAGCAGAACCGTCAGCGATGACGGCGGGCGTCGAATCTCAGCGGTCGGCCCAGCCGTCCGCCCGGGAGGCCCTTTGCACCAGGACGATCGTACGGTGACGCGTACGGGCGCCGTGGAGGGCCGGTCCTCGGCCCGCGCACTTGGGCCCGAGTCCGGTCCGCCGTCCGCCGCCAGGCCGCGTTGTGGAAGTAGCGCCGTCCGCCCGAAGGGCGGGCCCCGCGGGACTTCCGAAGCACGGCCTTGGCGGGCGACCACAGCCCGTGACGCCGTCGCATCCCGACCTCGTCCGAGGGGGTACGTCCTTCCGTGGTGACCAGCACAAAGCGCCGCATGCCCGACAGGCGCACCTATGTTCTCGACACCAGCGTCCTGCTGGCCGATCCGAACGCCATGTCCCGCTTCGACGAGCACGAAGTCGTGCTGCCGATCGTGGTGATCACGGAGTTGGAGGCCAAGAGGCACCATCCGGAGCTCGGATACTTCGCCCGGCAGGCCCTGCGCCTGCTCGACGACTTCCGCATCCGGTACGGCCGCCTCGATGCCCCCATCCCCTTGGGCGACCTGGGCGGCACGCTGCGCGTCGAGCTCAACCACTCCGATCCCGGCGTCCTTCCCGCCGGCTTCCGATTGGGGGACAACGACTCGCGGATTCTCGCGGTGGCGCGCAATCTGCAGGCCGAGGGGTACGACGTGACCGTCGTCTCCAAGGATCTGCCGCTGCGCATCAAGGCATCGTCGGTCGGACTTCTCGCCGAGGAGTACCGCGCCGAGCTGGCCATCACCGATTCCGGCTGGACCGGTATGAGCGAGATGGCACTCTCGGCCGAGCAGGTGGATCTCCTCTTCTCCGAGGAGACGCTGTACGTGCCCGAGCTGACCGAGCTGCCCGTGCACACCGGACTGGTCCTCCAGTCCGACCGCGGCAAGGCACTCGGCCGTGTCACGCCCGAGGGCAATGTGAAGCTCGTCCGCGGCGACCGGGAGGCCTTCGGGATCCACGGCCGCAGCGCCGAGCAGCGCATCGCGCTCGAACTGCTCCAGGACCCGGAGATCGGCATCGTCTCGATGGGCGGGCGCGCGGGCACCGGCAAGTCGGCGCTGGCCCTCTGCGCGGGCCTGGAGGCGGTCCTGGAGCGCCGTCAGCACAAGAAGGTGATGGTCTTCCGGCCGCTGTACGCGGTCGGCGGGCAGGAGCTCGGCTATCTGCCGGGCACCGAGGCCGAGAAGATGAGCCCGTGGGCACAGGCGGTCTTCGACACCCTGTCGGCCGTCGCCGGCCGTGAGGTGATCGAGGAGGTGCTGGGGCGCGGCATGCTCGAAGTGCTGCCCCTCACGCACATCCGCGGACGTTCGCTGCACGACGCGTTCGTCATCGTCGACGAGGCCCAGTCGCTGGAGCGGAACGTTCTGCTGACCGTTCTCTCCCGTATCGGGGCCAACTCCCGTGTGGTGCTGACCCATGACGTGGCACAGCGCGACAACTTGCGTGTGGGCAGGTACGACGGAGTGGTCGCCGTCGTCGAGAAGCTCAAGGGCCATCCACTCTTCGCGCACGTCACCCTCAACCGCTCCGAGCGCTCGCCGATCGCGGCGCTCGTGACCGAAATGCTGGAGGAAGGTTAGTTCTCCGCCTGAATGCGGCAGTTGGCGCCGCCCGGGAAGGCCGCAAGAGCCTAGCCGGGCGGCGCCGTGCTGCGCCGCCATTCACGTGAAACTGGTGTGGCAAACGGGGTGTGAGCTATCCCACGCAACGAAGAATTGCCTTGCGGTGTCGGCGTCCGGCAGAGTCTTGCTTCCGTCAGGCCCCGCATACGACACCCATGCATCTTCAGGGATGCGCACCACCACAACTCCACACTTGACGTCGTATGCCGCCCGCGCTTCATCCGGTGCTTCCGCCATGGGAGTTGCCGACGGGCCCGTGTCTCCCGTGACGTGCGGTACGGAGACCAGTGCCAGGGGCACGATTGCATCCGTGAGGTCACGTACACGGACGCTGCTGGAAGGAAACCGTGTGAGCCGGATCTCGGTCCGGGGATTCGCCGTGGCATCAGCTACAGCGGTCACCACCGTCGGCGCAGTCGTGGGAGTCGCTTCGGGCGCTCCTCAGGCCTCGGACGACAATTTCGAGGCGACCGCAGCTGACACGACGCTCCTCGCAGACATCCCCGCGGGCCAGCACGCCCAGGTCCAGACTGTGTCGTTGACGCAGCAGGCCGACGCGCAGGCCAATGCCGCCGACGTGGCAGCGAAGAAGTCGGCCGAGGAATCGGCTCGTGTTCAGGCCGCCAAGGACGCCAAGGCGAAGAAGCAGGCGGCCGAGGACAAGGCCGAGGAAGCTCGTGAGGCCAAGAAGAAGGAAGAAGAACGCGCCAGCCGCTCGGCGACGCGTGACTCCTCCGACTTCTCGGTGCAGAGCTCGTACACGGTGGCGGAGGTGCAGGCCATCGCGCGGCAGCTCGTCCCCGCCGACCAGTACCAGTGCTTCAGTAACATCGTGAGCCACGAGTCCACTTGGAACTACTTGGCCGAGAATCCGTCGTCCGGTGCCTACGGCCTCGTCCAGTCGCTGCCCGGCTCCAAGATGGCCTCGGCCGGCGCCGACTGGCGGACCAACCCGGCCACGCAGATCAAATGGGGCCTGAACTACATGAACGACACCTACGACAGCCCGTGTGGTGCCTGGTCGTTCTGGCAGGCCAACAACTGGTACTAGGTCCGTCGGACCTCGCTCCTCCCGCTCGGTTCTCGGACCGTCGGCGCTCAACCTTGTGAAGCCCCTCGCCGTCCTACGGTGGGGGGCTTTGCGCGTGTACCGTCAGGCATACGACACCGGGGCCGGGGAAGAAGGATCAAGCATGTCGAAACTGCCGGGGTGGCTGGGCCGGGTCGGAGCCGAACTCACCCAGCTGGGCGAGCGGTTGGGGGAACGCCGGGCGGAGGCGGACGCGGACGACGTACCGGGGAACGGCGGCGTACGGGACAGCGTCCCGGCCCCGCCGGACTACGCGCCCAGCGTCGCGGCCAAGCCGGAGCCCGTGGCGGCCATTCCGTGGGGCATGCGGGTCGCCGCCGAGGCCGCCTGGCGGCTGCTCGTACTGGCGGGCATGCTCTGGGTGTTGATGAAGATCATCAGCGCCGTACAGCTCGTCGTGATGGCCTTCGTCGGCGCGATGCTCGTCACCGCGCTCCTCCAGCCCACGGTCGCCAGGCTCAAGAAATGGGGCCTGCCGCGCGGTCTGGCCACCGCGGTGACGGCCTTCTCGGGCTTCCTCATCATGGGACTCATAGGCTGGTTCGTGGTCTGGCAGGTCGTCGAGAACATCGACGTGCTCTCCGAGCGGGTCACGGACGGCATCGAGGAACTGAAGCGCTGGCTGCTCAACAGCCCCTTCCATGTGACCGAACAGCAGATCAGCGACCTCGCGAAGAGCCTCAGCGACGCCATCGGCACCAACACCGAGGAGATCACCTCCGCCGGTATCCAGGGCGTGACCGTGGTGGTCGAGCTGCTGACGGGGATCCTGCTCGCCGTGTTCTCCACCCTCTTCCTGCTGTACGACGGGAAGCGGATCTGGCAGTGGTCGCTCAAGCTGGCGCCCGCGGCGGCGCGTCCGGGCCTCGCCGGGGCCGGACCGCGCGCCTGGCGCACGCTCACGGCCTATGTGCGCGGCACACTGATAGTGGCGCTGATCGACGCGGTCTTCATCGGCCTCGGGCTCTACTTCCTCGATGTCCCGCTGGCGGTGCCGCTGGCCGTCTTCATCTTCCTCGGCGCGTTCATCCCGCTCGTCGGCGCGGTGATCTCGGGCGCGCTCGCCGTGGTCGTCTCGCTGGTCACCCAGGACGTGTTCACGGCACTGATGGTGCTGATCGTCGTCCTCGCCGTCCAGCAGATCGAGGGCCACATCCTCCAGCCCTTCATCCTCGGCCGTGCGGTGCGCGTGCATCCGCTGGCCGTCGTGCTCGCGGTCGCGACGGGGGGACTCGTCGCCGGTATCGGCGGAGCGGTCGTCGCGGTACCGCTGGTCGCCGTCACGAACACGGTCGTCGGCTACCTCCGCGCGTACAGCAAGGAGCAGGCGCCGCGCGGCGGGCCGGGACCGCACGGCGCGACGGCGCTCGACCCCGCTCCGACGCCCGCCCCGGCGGCCACGCCCGCGCCCCCGGCTCCTCCCACCAACGGTCCGGCCACGCCGGGCTCCGACGCGCCGCCCACCGAGCCCGGGAGCGGGAAGGAATGATCTCCGAACCGGAACTCGAAGGTGAGCTGTCGGCGCCGGTGCCGGCTCCGAGGGATGCCGGGCGCTCCGGAGCTCCAGGAGCGGGAGCGGCTCCGGGACCGGCCGGTGAGGACGGGCCGGAGCACGATCTGGAGACCATGGGCGCCGACGGGCATCCCCTGATACGGGGGATACCGCTGCGGCAGCGCCCGTGGGTGTGGGGACTGACCGGCGTACTGGTGACGTCGGCCTTATGGGCGGGCGGTCTCTGGGCGTACGACAGGATGGGACCGGACCTCCAGGGCTACCGGGCCAGCCGCAACCTGTGCCTGGACGCCGATCTGTCGGCGCTCTCCGCCAGCATCGGTGCCAAGCGGGATCCGTTCGCCGCGACGGGCGAGGACAAGGCCCTCGACCAGGCCGTCTGCACCGTCAACCTCGCGCCGAAGCGACCGCCGGAAGCCAAGGGGCACCCGGGGCCGACCGTACGGGCGTACGCCGAGATCACATACACGCTGCACAAGAAGACCGATCCGGGGCCGCAGTTCGACGCCTCCCTGATCCACCCGGCCGACCAGGGGTCGGGGGCGGAGACCCTGAAGCTCGTCCCGGACGTGGGGGAGCGCGCCTATCTGGTGAGCCAGTCCAGCGGGGAGAATCCGGCACTGGAGGTCCTCGACGGACAGGCGGTGCTCTCGCTCTCCGTCGGCCAGGTCGTCGACTACGACGACTCCGACCCGCTGAACCCGGACTTCGACATCGACCAGCAGGAAGTCCTTCATCTGGGCGGACTGGAACCGGCCATGATCGAGGACATGCTGGCGCTCATGGACCAGCTCAAGAAGAAGGGCTGACCGGGACGCCCGGACTCAGTCGTCGCCGAGACCGGCCAGGACGGCCTCGGCGTCGAGCGTCGTGGCGAGGGCCTGGATCACGGCCGCGATCTTGATAGCCTCCTGGACCGTCTCGCGGTCCACCTCCAGCCTGCTGAGCGCGCGTTCGTGCGCGTCGAGGCAGAGGCCGCAGGCGTTGATCGCGGAGACCGCGAACGACCAGAACTCGAAGTCGGCCCTCGTGACGCCCGGATGGCCCACGGCCGTCATCCGCAGACCCGTGCGCAGCTCTCCGTAAGCGGGGTCGGAGAGCAGATGCCGGGTCCGGTGGAAGACGTTGTTCACCGCCATGACGGCGGCGGCCGACTTGGCCGTCGTGTACGCGTTGGGGGAGAGCCGGGCCCTGGCCTCGGGTGCCAGCTCGCGCAGCACGTGCGCCGAGCGTGCGGCGATCGCGCAGGCCAGCACCGTTCCCCACAGACGCTGTTGGGAGAGCCCGCCGTGCTCGACGACCGCGTCGAGATTGCGGCGCAGATCCCTGGCGTAGTCGGGAACGGCGGCCTTCAGCGCGTCGAGTGACATCGGGCTCTCCTACTGATTGAACGGACGCGGCCGTAACGACACACGAGTACCCCACTTCACACCCAAGGGGATGAAGAGGGCGAATCGATCATTTCATGCGGCACTCATCACCGCTGAAGAAGCGAGACCGGACCCTTGAGGAATCGAGGCTTTTGCTTCCGAAGATAAACATTCCAAGCACTTAATGGCGCGTGATGGACGTCACAATGCAAACAGTGAGGGAAAGATTGGGCAGTAGGGGGAATATGAGTGCATAGCGGACCACACTGTGACCTTGCGTGGATCAACTATCGATTCCACTTATAGCCACTATCCTCCTGGCCTTCTCACGCCCTGGTGTGGGGCTATACACTCTGAGTGAGTTCAGCGGAAAGAGACCTGTTGAAATTTCGCCGCGCGTTATTAGAGCGGCGCCGGAACCCGTAGGAAAGAAGGCTCGAGTGTTTGCTGTCAAGAGATCGATATCCCGTGGCATGGTCGCAGTCGCCGCATTGGTCGCATCGATTGTTGTCGTACCGCAGGCGTCTGCTTCGGAGAACCCTGTCGGCACTTCTTTCAAGGTGGCGGCATCGGCAGTTGCTGAGACGCGGAATGCGGTAGCCGCAAACCCTGAGGCGGCTGCCGCGGCGGCGACCGTGTGTGGTGGCGGGTACTCCATTATCCTTTACGCGGAGCGGCTCCCCAGCGCCTCCAACCATCTCGGGACGGTGTACACCTACACCGACGGCCGGACGACCGGCCCCAATTATAACGACAAGCCTGTGTGCGCGGTATTCCACAACGAAACCGGGTCGACGCGCTACATGGGCGTTCGATTGAATGACAATTATACGTCCACTCCAAGTGTTCAGGACTTCGGCAGCTTCAGCACGTATGCGGGGCCGGTCTACCAGAACAAGGGCTACTGCGGTACGGTTTATTCGTACATGAGGTCCGGTAGCAGTTCCACTGGCGGCAGTGTCGTGGTCGACTCGACGCGCGGCTCGACCCCGTGTAATTAGGCGGAAATTCCAAGTGGACCGTCGCGTGAATCCGTGAGGCTTTCCGGTTTCACGCGGTGTGCGGTAAATCCGATGTCGACGGGTGCGGAGTATGTTTACGCGCCTGTCGGCGTCGGATTTCTTTGGTCCTGCGAGCCCTTGAGGCTTGCTGAGTCGTGTGGGATGAACAGCCGCTCGCACGGCTCCGGGGGCCGGGCACGCGTTGCCGCGCCCCCGCCCGAGAGCCGCGACGGCCAGTGGGTCATGCCCAGGCGGGCGCGCGGCCGTCAACGGTCGGCGTTCCGACCTCGCCCACGGTCTCCCGCGTCAACGGCCTGCGCTGCTACCCGATCTGTCAGACCTTCGGGCGTGACACCCTCCGACTTCAGCTACCCCCGTGGGCGTGCCGCTGCCCAGGCCGGCGCGAAAAGGTGAGCGGGGGTTCCTCTCGACGGTGTTGCCATGCGCATGGCGGACGTCGAGACGGTCCTCATCCATGTGATCAGCCGCTTCCACTACCGGATCGACACACTCCGTGACGGCGAGGTCGTCGGCTGGCGCTCGCCGGGCTCCGTACGCCGGCGGCTGGCGGAGTCCAACCTGGCTTCCGGTACCGCTTGTCCAGATCCGGCCCGGCTCGTACCCCTCCGGTGCCGTCGGCGGCTTCTGTCCCATGGAGGAACTGGTGATCCGGGACATCCTCGCGGAGTGCGATGGGGTGGTGCGCTGGGATGGTGCGCTGGGGCGGCGACGACCGCGTGCCGGACGAGTCGTTGTTCTCCATCGATGTCCCGCCGAACGACGAGCGGCTCACCAAGGTCGCGGCGGAGATTCGCGCCTGGACCTATGTCCCCGGCAAGGTTTCCCGGGTCCTCGTGGATACCCTCCAGCCGCAGCGGCGCGAGGCCGCCGAGCGGCTCGCCGCTCTGCAAGGCTGAGTGCTCGCGGGAAGCACACCTGATTCCTTCGAAGCGCCTGTGGGGGCACGGCAGGAACGGCGTGCGTGCCTGCTTCGAGCTGTGCCCCCACGGCTGGGCTGTTCCGGCGGCCCCTTCGCAGCCCCCGCGCCGCAGCCTTCGTGCTCCTCGGAGGCCCTAGGAATCGTGGTCTTCTCGGGGTTCGTCGTCCGAGGTGTCATGTGCGTCGTGCGGGCCCGGCCGGTCCACGGGTGCGGCCCCGGGCTGTTCCGGCGGCTTCGGGGGCTTCGGCGGTCTGCCCCTGCGCGGGATCGGCTTCGCGTTCCCCGGGAGCCGGCCCTCCTCCGCCAGGGCCCGGCGGAGCAGGAACTCGATCTGCGCGTTGGCGCTGCGCAGCTCGTCGGACGCCCACCGGGCCAGGGCGTCGTACACCGCCGGATCCAGGCGCAGGAGAACCTGCTTCCGTTCCGTCACTGGTAGAGCGTGCCCGTGTTCACGACCGGCTGTGCGGCCCGGTCACCGCAGAGCACGACCAGGAGGTTGCTGACCATCGCCGCTTTCCGCTCGGAGTCCAGCTCGACGATGTCCTGTTCCTGGAGCCGGGTGAGGGCCGCCTCGACCATCCCGACGGCGCCGTCCACGATCAGGCGGCGCGCCGCCACGACCGCGCCGGCCTGCTGGCGCTGGAGCATCGCCGAGGCGATCTCCGGAGCGTACGCGAGGTGGGTGAAGCGGGACTCGATGATGTGCACACCGGCCGCCTCGACCCGGGCGTGCAGCTCGACGGCGAGCTTCTCGGTGATCTCCTCGGCATTGCCGCGCAGCGAGAGACCGTCCTCCTCGTGGGCGTCGTACGGGTACTCGATGGCGATGTGCCGGACGGCGGCCTCGGTCTGGGTGGAGACGAACTCCAGGAAGTCGTCCACTTCGAAGAGCGCCTGCGCGGTGTCCTCGACGCGCCAGACGACGACCGCCGCCAGCTCGATCGGATTGCCGTAGGCGTCGTTGACCTTGAGGACGGCGGTCTCGTGGTTCCGTACGCGGGTCGAGATCTTCGCGCGCGAGGTCAGCGGATTCACCCAGCGCAGGCCGTCGACGCGGATGGTGCCGCGGTAGCGCCCGAACAGCTGGACGACGCGGGCCTCGCCGGGCGCCACCATGTTGAGCCCGCACATCGCGAAGAACGCGGTGATCGCGAGCAGGATCCCGATCACGATCAGCGCGGACTTCGCGCCGGTCGACGAGAGGGCCGCGCCGGTCACGATCAGGACGATCCCACCGGCCAGACCGAGCAGCCCGAGCAGCAGCGCGAGGCCGCCGCCGATGCTGGTCGCTTGGAATTCCCGGACCCGCGGCGCGGGCATCTCGGGCAGATCGTCCACCACTGGTGTGCTGGTCGTAGGCATGACTGGGCCCCGTTTCAGTTACGTCCGCACCCGTTCGGCGCAGCTAGCATTGTGATTACACATTAACGCGCTTCGCAACCCTCCGCGCCTCTCGTGAGTCGGTTCCTCTGAGACAGGTGCTGATTGTCACGTCGGATACGACCGGATCGAGGCTCTTTGTCACAGGGGACGGTGTTAGCTTTCTGAGCTGATTCCGGCAACTGCGGCAACTGAGACAAGTGGACGAGGCCCGGCGAGGCGAGACCCGAGAACCCGAGAGCGGAGCGACAGAGCGATGGGCCGAGCGGAAGCGCGACAGGCCCGGCAGCGTGGAGCGCGCCGGGCGAAGAGGACCGGCGGCATACGTGGCTTTTTCACGCTGAAGAAGCTGCTCGGTACGTTCCTGGGGCTGTGCCTGCTCGGCATGGGCGCGTTCGTCGTGATCTATTTCCTGGTCCCGGTGCCGACGGCCAACGCGCAGGCCGAGATGCAGAGCAACGTCTACAAGTACAGCGACGGCACGGTCCTGGCGCGGACCGGCGAGATCAACCGGGAGATAGTCGGCCTGGAGAAGGTCCCCAAGAACGTCCAGCGGGCCTTCGTCGCCGCCGAGAACAAGTCCTTCTACAAGGACTCGGGCGTCGACATCAAGGGCACCACCCGCGGCCTGCTGAACACCGTCTCGGGCAAGGGCAAGCAGGGTGGCTCGACCATCACCCAGCAGTACGTGAAGAACTACTACCTGAACCAGGACCAGACGGTCACCCGCAAGCTCAAGGAACTGGTCATCTCGCTCAAGGTCGACCAGCGGATGACCAAGAGCGACATCCTCGCCGGATACATCAACACCAGTTACTACGGGCGGGGCGCGTACGGTATCCAGGCGGCGGCCCAGGCGTACTACGGCGTCGACGCGACCAAGCTGACCCTCGCCCAGGGCGCGTACCTCTCCGCGCTGCTCCAGGCCCCCAACCAGTACGACTGGGCCCAGGCCTCGGAGAAAAGCAGGAAGCTCGTCACGGAGCGCTGGAACTACGTCCTCGACAACATGGTCGAGGAGAACTGGCTGGGCGGCGCCGAGCGCCAGGGGCTGAAGTTCCCCGTACCGCAGAAGCCCAAGCCCGCCCCCGGCGCCGAGGGGCAGGCCGGGTATCTCATCGAGGCCGCCAACAGCGAGCTGGAGCGGCAGGGCGTCGACAAGGCGGACATCGACGCCGGCGGTTGGACGATCACGCTCAGCGTCGACAAGAAGCGGCAGAAGGAACTCGTCGATTCGGTCGAGAAGCAGCTGGAGTCCAAGCTCGACCGCAAGAAGAACAAGATCGACGCGACCGTGCAGGCGGGCGCCACCTCCGTGGACCCGAAGACCGGCGCGGTGGTCGCGCTCTACGGCGGCGTCGGCGCCACCGAGCACTGGATCAACAACGCCACGCGCACCGACTACCAGCCCGCGTCGACCTTCAAGCCCATCGTGTTCGCCTCGGCGCTGGAGAACGACTCGAAGACGCAGGACGGCGACAAGATCGGGCTCAGGACGGTCTACGACGGCACGAGCAAGCGGCCGGTCGTCGGCAGCGACACCCCCTTCTCACCGCAGAACGTGGACGACGTCGACTACGGCGACATCACCGTCCAGGAGGCGGCCAACGACTCCGTCAACTCGGTCTTCGCGCAGATGGTCGTCGACGTCGGCCCGGACAAGGTCAAGAAGACCGCGCTCGACCTCGGCATGCGGGACAAGAACTTCCCCGAGCGGCCCGCGATCACGCTGGGCACGATGCAGGCCTCCACCTGGGACATGGCGGGCGTGTACGCGACGCTCGACAACCACGGCGAGAAGGTCACGCCGTCGATCCTGAAGTCCGCCCAGCACAAGGACGGCGCGGTGGACCTGCCCGAGCGGATCGGCGACCAGGCGATCAGCCGGGAGTCCGCCGACACCGTCACCTCGGCCCTCACCGGCGTCGTCAAGAACGGCTCGGCGCACGAGGCGAACACCGACGCGTACGAGGCGGCGGGCAAGACCGGTACGTCGGAGAACAACAAGTCGGCGTGGTTCGCCGGCTACACGCCCGAACTGACCACGGTGGTGGCCCTGTTCGGCGAGTCCACCGCCGAGGGCGGCGGCCAGGTCACCCTCACCGGCACGGCCAACTCCGGCCGCGCCAACGGTGGCGGCTTCCCCGCCAAGATCTGGGCCGACTACACGCTCGGCGCGCTGGGCGGCGGCTCCGACGCCTCGTTCGACCTCGATGTCGCCAAGGACACCTACCGTCCGCCCAAGCCCCCGACCACGCCTTCCCCGGAGACGTCGGAGACCAAGGACCCCGGCACGCCGCGGCCCGAGGACCCGAAGCCGTCCGATCCGCAGACCGACCCGACGCCGTCCGATCCCACCACACCGTCCGGCGACCCCTCCACCACGCCGCCGGGGCCGGGTGACAACTCCGGCGGCTCGAACAACGGCGGCGGGAACAACGGCGGCTCCGACACCGGCGGCGGCAACGGCGGCACCGACGGAGGCACCGACACCGGCGGTACGGGCTCCGCGGGCGGCGCCGACACCGGCGCCGGCGGCCTGCGGCCACCTGGCTTCACCGGCTGAGCGCGGGCGCTCAGCCGCCGTTGACCTTCGCGGCGATCCGGTCGCCGATGTTCTTGTCGATGTTGCGCCAGTACTGGAACGCCCGGTCGAGGACCGGCCGGCTCACGCCCTGGAGCAGATGACCGGAGACGTTCGACACCAGCCGGTCGCGCTGCGCGTCGTCGAGCACGTTGCGGACCTGGGTGCCCGGCTGGCCCCAGTCGTCGTCCTCGCGCCGCTTCGTGTACGCCTCGCGGACCATCTCGCCCGCCGCCGCCCAGCCCGCCGGGTCGCCGAAGCGCGCGGTGTCGGCGGCGGGGCCGCCGTAGGAGTTCGGGGCGTACGGGGCGGCCGCGTTCGACGCGACGTACCGCATCGGGCCGTCCTTGGCGTACGAGTTCACCGGCGAGTGCGGCCGGTTGGGCGGCAGCTGCGCGTAGTTCGGGCCGATCCGGTACCGGTGCGTGTCCGGGTACGAGAACAGCCGGCCGAGCAGCATCTTGTCCGGCGAGGGACCGATGCCCGGAACCATGTTCGACGGCTCGAAGGCGGCCTGCTCGATATGGATGAAGAAGTTGTCCGGGTTCCTGTTGAGTGTCATCCGGCCCACGTCGATCAGCGGGTAGTCGCCGTGCGGCCACACCTTCGTCAGGTCGAACGGGTTGAAACGGTAGTCGGCCGCCTCGTCGAACGGCATGATCTGGACCTTCAGGCTCCAGGTCGGCGCGTTCCCCGACTCGATCGACTCGTACAGGTCCCGGCGGTGGTGGTCCGCGTCGGTGCCCGCCATCTCGTCGGCGTCCGCCTGGCTGAGGTGGTCGATGCCCTGGTCGGTCTTGAAGTGGTACTTCACCCAGAAGCGCTCACCGGCGCCGTTCACCCACATATAGGTGTGCGAGCCGTAGCCGTTCATATGGCGGAAGGACTTCGGGATGCCCCGGTCACCCATCAGCCAGGTCACCTGGTGCGCGGACTCGGGCGACAGGGTCCAGAAGTCCCACTGCATGTCGTTGCTGCGCAGCCCGGTGGCCGGGTGGCGCTTCTGCGAGCGGATGAAGTCCTGGAACTTGATCGTGTCGCGTACGAAGAAGACCGGCGTGTTGTTGCCCACCAGGTCGTAATTGCCCTGCTCCGTATAGAACTTCAGGGCGAAACCGCGCGGGTCGCGCCAGGTGTCGGGAGAGCCGAACTCACCGGCGACCGTCGAGAAGCGGGCCAGCATCTCGGTGCGCCTGCCCGGCTGGAAGAGATCGGCCTTGGTGAACTGGCTGACGTCGTTGGTCACTTCGAAGACGCCGTACGCCCCCGAGCCCTTGGCGTGGACCACCCTCTCGGGGACCCGTTCCCGGTTGAACTGGGCCATCTTCTCGATGAGGTAGTGGTCCTGGAGCAGGAGGGGACCGTCGGGACCGACGGAGAGCGAGTTCTCGTCGCTCTCCACCGGGATGCCGGCGTTGTTGGTCGTGTACGGGGCCTTGGGCGTCGACTCGGTCACGAGCGGCCTCCCGGCGATAGGGGGTTCCCGCGACCGGAATCGGGCGCCACGGGAGAACAGCGGTCGTTTCGACCGCCTGCCCCAGTGAAACCCGCCGACACACTGTCGGCAACATTTGTACGGCGCCCCGGACCGGGTGCGCGACCGAGCCCGGGACACGGTCCGAAACCGCGTGCGAACCGCGTGCGAACCGGGCGCGAGCCACCTGCGAGCCATGTGCGAAACCGTGCGAAACCGCGTCCGGGGCGCGCCCGGAACCCGCCCGGACGCGCCCCGGACCCGGCCTACGGGCGGGTCGAGATCTCGAACCAGACGACCTTGCCGGTGGACAGCCGCGTGGCGCCCCACCGCCTGGCCAGCCGGTTGACCAGGAACAGTCCCCGGCCGCCCTCGTCCGTGTCGCGTGCCCGGCGCTGGCGGGGCAACTGCGGCGAGTCGTCGCCGACCTCGCAGCGCAGGACGTCCGTCCGCAGCAGCCGCAGCGTGACGGGCCGCTCCGCGTACCGGACCGCGTTGGTCACGACCTCGCTGATCAGCAGCTCGACGGAGTCGCTCAGCTCCTCCAGGCCCCAGCGCGAGAGCGCGCGCCTGGCGAGCCGTCTGGCCCGTCCCGGCGCCGCGTCCTCCGGCTCCAGGAACCAGTAGGCGACGTCGCTCGGCGCGATCCCGTCGAAGCGTGCGGCCAGCAGCGCGATGTCGTCGTCACGGTCGCCGGGGCCGAGCACGTCCAGCACGTCGTCGCAGAGCGCCTCCAAAGGAGGCGAGTGGTCGGGGCCGGTGAGCTGCGCCGTCGCGGCGAGGCGCTCCCGCAGCTGCTCGATCCCCGTCCAGACGTCACGCAGCCGGGACTCCACGAGGCCGTCCGTGTAGAGGAGCAGCGTCGCGCCGGCCGGCGCGTCCAGCTCGACGGCCTCGAAGTCGACCCCGCCGACGCCGATCGGGGCGCCGGGCGGCACCCGCAGCACCTCGGCCCGGCCGCCCAGGTGGAGCAGTATGGGCGGCGGATGGCCGGCGTTGGCGATGGTGATGCGGTGCGAGACCGGGTCGTACACCGCGTACAGGCAGGTGGCCATCCGGTCGGTGCCCAGCCGCTGCGCCTGCTCGTCGAGGTGGTGCAGGACCTCCTGCGGCGGCAGGTCGAGACCGGCGAGCGTCTGCGCGGTCGTCCGCAGCTGGCCCATGATCGCCGCCGATGTCATGGAGTGGCCCATGACGTCACCGACGACCAGGGCGACGCGGCTGCCGGGCAGCGGGATCGCGTCGTACCAGTCACCGCCGACACGGGCGGTCTCGGCGGCCGGCAGATAGCGGGAGGCGAGCCGGACGCCCGTGGGCTGCGGCAGCCCCTCCGGGAGCATCGTGCGCTGGAGCTCGTCCGCGATGTACGCCTCGCGGCCGTACAGCACCGCCTTGTCGATGCCGAGCGCGGTGTGCGTCGCGAGCTGCGCGGCCACCAGCAGGTCGTTGGGCTCGAACGCGGGGCGGTCGGGCCTCCGCAGGAAGACTGCGGCGCCGATGACACGCCGCCTGCCGCGCAGTGGGGCCAGGATCGCGCGCCGGCCGCCGGGCACGGTCATCTCGGCGCCGAGCAGTTCGGGCAGCGCCGCGCGGGCGGCGGCGGAGTCGCCGAAGACCGGGCGGACACCGCGCAGGACCTCGGAGAGCGCACCGCCGGACGCCACCTCGCAGAGCTGCGCGGCGGGCATCACATCGGTCTGCGGGTCCAGGACCGGCACCCGGCCGGCCTCGGACTCCGGCAGCTGGAGCCCCGTACCGGCCGTGCCCGCGCCCTCGCCGTCCTCGTCGGTGAGCCGCAGCCGGTCCGTACGACGCAACCTCAGTACGAAGGGTGAGATCGGGCGCTCGTCGCCGACGGGCAGCGGGTCGCGCAGATAGACGAGTATCGCGTCGGAGAAGGTCGGGACGGTGGCCCGGCAGAGACCGAGCACGATCTCGTCCAGGTCGATGCCCCGCGCGATACGACGGGTGGCGGCCCCCACGAAGCGCAGCCGGTCGCCCTCGCGCCGCGCGGCGCCCACCGGGTCCAGCGGGGGCGCGGGTACCGAGTCCACCGTGGCCTTCGCGGACGCGGGCGCGGGTACCGAGGGCACCGGCGGCTGCGGTACGGCGGCGGCGGACGCCTCCTGCCGTGGCCGGGTGCGTTCCTGGGACCGGGCAGCCACGGGCTGCCGGCCTTCATGGGAGGTGGGATGCTCCGTCACGCGTGGGATTCCGTCCGTCCGGGCCGGTGGTGCGAGACAACCGATTCGACTGGCGATGCCACCCTCGTCCAGGGTGTCCCGGGTCTGTGGCCGCAGGGACCTTCGCAGCCGGACATCGGGACCTTGCGCCGGAAACGCCCCTCAAGGGCCCCGAGAGCGCGGATACCAGGGCGGCAGGCGTCCTGCACGGCTCCACCCCCTCGTCGAATGTCCAACGGCTGATGTACGGCTGTCCTGCGGCTGTCTGCGGCTCGTTCGTCGTGCGAATCGTTCTCGCGTGCGTCGTACGTGGTGCGGCTCGATGGTCCCTCGCGGGTCCAGCGACATGACTCTAGGTCAGCTCCGTTGCCCCGCCCGCGCGTTGATCGGGCGCGGTCTTGCGGAGGACGATCCTACGTTTGAACCCCAGGGGCGCATCAAGGGTCTCACGACGTCGGCGAACCCGCCCCGGCGATCACCAAGGACATCGGACCACCTGCCCTTTTGACTCATCTGGTCCGGACCTTTGCCGGTTCGGGCGCCCGGTCCCAGCCCGCCGGCAGTTCGGGCACCGGCCACCGCGGATCGGGCCGCCAGTCCTCCCAGCCGTCGGAGAACGGCGCGCCCCACGCCTTGATCATCTCGACCGCCGCCTTCCCGGCCTCCCGGACGCGCAGCGCCTGACCGGCGTCGAGCAGTCCGACCCGCTGGGCCTCGGCGAACTCGTCCTCGTCCCGCCAGAGCCAGCTGCGGTCCGGGTACACCGAGATGTCGAGGAAGTGGTCCTCGGAGTCGATGCCGCCCGCCCAGCGCAGCCGCGGCTCCTCCAGGTTCACGTACCAGCTGCGGAACTCCCAGCCCTGGTCCCAGAACAGCCAGACCGACCACGGCTCGTCGGGCCTGGCCAGCTTCAGCACGCCGGTGCCCTCCCAGTGGGCACGGGCGGTGGTGCGCGGCGCCGTGTACCGGGTGGCGAGCGGTTCGTGGTGCACGGGCGTGCCGTCGGCGAGCACCGGCTTCACACACTCGGTGCCGGGCGCCATCCACACGGCGAGCAGTTCGTCGGTGTCCTGGACGACGGTCACCGGGCGGCAGATGTGCACATGTTCGGAGCCGTTGTCCCGGTAGCGCCAGAGAATCCGCTCGCCCCGGTCCCAGTGTCGAATGCCGCCCGCACCTGTCATGCGCAGATCTTAGAGCCGGGGCCCCGCAGGCGCTGTGAGGTGCGCCCGGACGGCTCGATCTTGTCGGTCCCGATCAACACCGGGGCGGTGAGTGCCGGGACGGCGTCACGGACGCGTCATCCGCAGGACGTCCAGTGCCTCGTCCAACTGCTCCAGGGTGAGATCGCCACGCTCCACATAGCCGGACTCCAGCACCACCTCGCGGATCGTGCGCCGCTCGGCGAGCGACTTCTTGGCGACCTTCGCCGCCTCCTCGTAACCGATGTACTTGTTCAGCGGGGTGACGACGGAGGGGGACGACTCCGCGTACCGGCGGGCGCGCTCCACGTTCGCCGTGATGCCGTCGACGGTACGGTCCGCCAGCAGCCGGGAGACGTTGGCGAGCAGCCGTACGGACTCCAGCAGGTTCCTCGCGATCACCGGCAGCATCACGTTCAGCTCGAAGTTCCCCGCCGCCCCCGCCGTGGCGACGGTCGCGTCGTTGCCCGTCACCTGGGCGGCGACCATCAGGACGGCCTCCGGGATCACCGGGTTGACCTTGCCCGGCATGATCGACGAGCCCGGCTGGAGATCGGGCAGATTGATCTCGGCCAGCCCGGTGCGCGGACCCGACGCCATCCAGCGCAGGTCGTTGGAGATCTTGGTGAGCGAGACGGCGACCGTACGGAGCTGGCCCGAGGTCTCCACGAGCCCGTCACGCGCGCCCTGCGCCTCGAAGTGGTTCCTGGCCTCGGTCAGCGGCAGCCCCGTCGTACGGGCCACCTCGGCGATGACGGCGGCCGAGAAGCCGGGCGGGGTGTTGATGCCGGTCCCCACCGCCGTACCGCCCAGGGGCAGCTCGGCCAGGCGCGGGAGGGCCGACTCCAGCCGCTCGATCCCGTACCGGACGGCCGCGGCGTAACCGCCGAACTCCTGGCCCAGCGTGACGGGCGTGGCGTCCATCAGATGCGTACGCCCCGACTTCACGACCTCCGCGAACTCCTCCGCCTTGCGCTCCAGCGACGCGGCGAGACGGTCGAGCGCCGGGATCAGATCGGCCGTGACGGCGGCCGTCGCCGCGATGTGGATGCTGGAGGGAAATACGTCGTTCGAGCTCTGCGACGCGTTGACGTGGTCGTTCGGGTGCACGTCGCGGCCCAGGCGCTCGGTGGCGAGCGTCGCGATCACCTCGTTGGCGTTCATGTTGGACGAGGTGCCCGAGCCGGTCTGGAAGACGTCCACCGGGAAGTGCTCGTCCCAGCGCCCCTCGGCGACCTCCGTCGCCGCGCTCCGTACCGCCTCGGCGATGTCCCGGTCCACCACGCCCAGTTCGGCGTTGACGGTCGCGGCGGCGGCCTTGATACGGGCCAGGGCCTCGATATGGGCGCGTTCGATGGGCCGGCCCGAGATGGGGAAGTTCTGGACGGCCCGCTGGGTCTGGGCGCGCCACTTGGCGTCGATGGGGACCTGGATCTCGCCCATGGAGTCGTGCTCGGTCCGGTAGCTCGGGTCACTCGTCATCGTGGTCGTACCTCCTACAGAAGTTGAGCAATTGTCTGGTTCGGAGTGTTCCCAAGTCCCTTACCCGCCAGTAAAAACCCTTGGTAACACTGAGATCGGGGAGGCCATGCAACGTACGAGACCCACGTTCCGAAGTGCCGTCGCCACGCTCGCCGCATTCGCGACCGTCGTCGGCGGACTCGTCGCACTTACCCCCACGGCCCAAGCGGCAGCCCCCACCGGCGCGCCCGCCTCCGTCCGCGCGTCCACCCCGCTGCCGCCCGCCCTGGAGGCGATCCGCGCGGCCGAGGCCACCCGCCTGTACGGCGCCCCCGCGGAGCGCCCGCTCGACCAGCGCAAGAGCGGGCTGATCTCGCTCGGCGACAGCGAGATATCCGGCGAGGGCGTCGGCACCTACGAGCCGGGCACCAACGGCCCCGACAACTGGTGCCACCGTTCGCCCGACGCGGCTGTCCACCGCACCGGGATCGCCGCCGACGTCACGTACAACGTCTCCTGCTCAGGCGCCTCGACCGTCAACGTGCGGGTCGGCGGCACGCCGCAGTACGCCGACGAACTCGTCCAGAGCGACAGTCTTGCCATCAAGGCGCGCAACACCAGGATCAAGATGGTGGTGCTGGTGGCGGGCGCGAACGACGATCTCCAGTTCGGTCCGGTGATCACCGACTGCGTGCTGCGCTGGTTCACCCTTCAGGGGCCGTGCGTCAACAAGTACCAGTCCGGCTGGCAGGCGCGGGTCGACGGACTCGTACCCAAGATCGAGTCGACCGTGAGCGACCTGCGGGGCGTCATGCGCGGCGCGGGGTACGCCGACGGCGACTACAAGCTCGTGGTGATGGGCTACCCGGGTCCGCTCACCCCCGACTACGGCGACAACCCGAACTTCCCGGGCAAGATCCCCGGTGGCTGCACCGGTTACGACGAGGACGCCGCCTGGGCCCGTAACGGCGCCGTCCCCGCCTTCCAGAGCGGCGTACGGAAGGCCGCGGCGAACTCGGGCGCGGTGTACCTGGACAACTCGCGGCTCTTCCACGGCCATGAGGTGTGCACGGACGACGACTGGGCGCGGGGGCTCTTCATCGACCTCGGCGCCTTCCCGCCGAGCGAGAACTCGCTCCGGCAGTCCTTCCACCCCAACGCCGCCGGACATGTCGCGTTCGCCTCGTGCCTGACCCAGCTCTACGACTCCGGGCTCGGTGAGGCGAGTTGCGCCGACCCCGCGAGCACGGGGCGGCCCGTCCTCCAGGCGGGCAGCTGGGACGACGTTTTTCAGCCATTGAAGAACGAGGGGACAGGCACGTGCGTCGACGTGAGCGCGTCGAAGACCCGCAACGGCTCCAAAGTCACCGGATACGGCTGCCACGACGGCCGTAACCAGGGCTGGTGGTACGACACCGGCGCGGGCGCCGGCGCGCGGTCGCTGCACAGCGAGCTGAGCCACGACCGGTGCCTCGACGTGCCGTCCGGCACCTACCGCGCGGGCGCGGCGCTCACCCTCTGGGACTGTCACGGGGGCGCGAACCAGAAGTTCGTACGCGAGGCGGGCACCGTCCGCCCGGCGTCGGCGGGCACGCTCTGCCTGACGCTGGCGTCGGCACAGGACCCGCTGCGGCTCCAGAACTGCGACGGGTCGGCGAACCAGCGGTTCGTCTGATCCCGAGCATGACGAAGCCCCCGGCGGACCTCAACGGCCCGTCGGGGGCTTCCGCCGCTTACGCCAGGCCGGGACCCCGCACCGGGATGCTGGTGAACGTCGGCGCCGGCGCGGGCTCGGTGAAGAAGTCGTTGCCCTTGTCGTCCACGACGATGAACGCGGGGAAGTCCTCGACCTCGATCTTCCAGACCGCCTCCATGCCCAGCTCCTCGTACTCCAGGACCTCGACCTTGCGGATGCAGTCCTGCGCGAGCCGCGCCGCCGGGCCGCCGATCGAACCGAGGTAGAAGCCGCCGTGCGAGCCGCAGGCGTCGGTCACCTGCTTCGAGCGGTTGCCCTTGGCGAGCATGACCTTCGAGCCGCCCGCCGCCTGGAACTGCTCCACATAGCTGTCCATCCGCCCCGCCGTCGTCGGGCCGAACGACCCGGACGCGTAGCCCTCGGGCGTCTTGGCGGGCCCGGCGTAGTACACGGGGTGGTCCTTCAGGTACTGCGGCATCTCCTCACCAGCGTCCAGCCGCTCCTTGATCTTGGCGTGCGCGATGTCACGCGCCACGACCAGCGTTCCGGTCAGTGAGAGCCGGGTCTTGACGGGGTGCCTGGTCAGCTCGGCCAGGATGTCGTCCATGGGGCGGCCGAGGTCGATCCGTACGGCGTCGCTCTCGCCGCTCCGGTCCAGATGCTCGTCGGTGGTGTCGGGCAGGAAGCGCGCCGGGTCGGTCTCCAACTGCTCCAGGAAGACCCCCTCGGCGGTGATCTTCGCGACCGCCTGGCGGTCCGCGGAGCAGGACACGGCGATGGCGACCGGCAGCGAGGCGCCGTGCCGGGGGAGCCGCACGACACGCACGTCGTGGCAGAAGTACTTGCCGCCGAACTGCGCGCCGATGCCGATCTTCTGCGTCAGCTCGAAGACCTTCTCCTCCAGCTCCTTGTCACGGAAGCCGTGGCCGGCGGGGGAGCCCTCGGCGGGCAGCTCGTCGAGATAGTGCGCGGAGGCGTACTTCGCGGTCTTGAGCGCGAACTCGGCGGACGTACCGCCGACGACGATGGCCAGGTGGTACGGGGGACAGGCGGCCGTACCGAGTGAACGGATCTTCTCCTCCAGGAACTTCATCATGGAGGTCTCGTTCAGGACGGCCTTCGTCTCCTGGTAGAGGAACGACTTGTTGGCCGAGCCGCCGCCCTTGGCCATGAAGAGGAACTTGTACGCGCCGCCGTCGGTCGCGTACAGCTCGATCTGCGCGGGCAGGTTCGAGCCGGTGTTCTTCTCCTCCCACATGGTCAGCGGGGCCATCTGCGAGTAGCGCAGGTTGAGCTTGGTGTACGCGTCGTAGATGCCGTGCGACAGGGCCGCCTCGTCGCCGCCCTCCGTAAGGACGTGCTGTCCGCGCTTGCCCATCACGATCGCCGTGCCGGTGTCCTGGCACATGGGGAGCACGCCGGCGGCGGCGATGTTGGCGTTCTTGAGGAGGTCGAGCGCCACGAACTTGTCGTTGGACGACGCGTCCGGGTCGTCGATGATCCTGCGCAGCTGGGCGAGGTGGGCCGGACGCAGATAGTGCGAGATGTCGTGCATCGCCTCGGCGGCCAGCGTGCGCAGCGCCTCGGGGGCGACCTTGAGGAACGTACGGCCGTCGGCCTCGAAGGTGGAGACGCCGTCGGCGGTCACCAGGCGGTAGGGCGTGGTGTCCTCTCCCAGGGGGAGTAGATCGGAGTATGCAAACTCTGGCATTTCGGCCATTCCTCACTCGACAGACGGCGGCTGACCTTCATCGGGCAGCGCGCCTCTCAGCGTAAGACGTGGCGCGGGGATGGTCCGGGTGAGGTGGGACTCAGTAGGAGGCGAACATTCCGCCGTCATCCCCGGCGAAGCCCGGCCGCGTCCCCCTAGTCGCGATCTATCGCGTTTCGCTACTCTGGTGCGGTGGACCTCGAAAAGCACCCCCAGAAGCCGGTCGCGCCGGCGGAGCCCCACGCCGGTATCCGGGCCTCCGACGCCGATCGGGACCGGATCGCCGACATCCTCAGGGAAGCCCTCGCGCTCGGTCGCCTGGATGCCGAGGAGCACTCCGAGCGGATCGATGCCGTCTACCGCGCCAAGACCATGGGTGAACTGGAGCCGCTGGTCAAGGACTTGCCGGCGACGCCCCCCGGCGGACATCCGGCCTCGTCGGCGCACCTGTACGGCCCGGACGACGAGACCGAGCCCGCCGAGACGGTCATCGCGATCTTCAGCAGCTCCACCCGCAAGGGCCGTTGGCGCGTGGACCGCCGTACGAACGCCTTCGCCCTCTTCGGCAACATCGAGATCGACCTGACCGAGGCGATCTTCGGCCAGCGGACGACCGTGATCAACGCGACCGCCATCTTCGGCTCCATCGAGGTACGGGTCCCGGAGAACATCTCCCTGCGCGGCGGCGGCACCGGCATCTTCGGCAACTTCGAGGTCAGCACGTTGGAGGGCGCGCAGGCGGATGCCCCGGTCGTGGTCGTCAACGGCTACTCGGTCTTCGCCAGCATCGAGGCCAGGCCGAAGCGCGGCAAGTTCATCGCCGACCTCAACAGGCGGCTGCGCAAGCACCTGGGCCACTGAACCCCGGCCTCCGCGCGGTCGATCCGTTCCGGTTCGGGTTCCGATTGGGGCGCGGGGGCGGCGAGTTGGGCGGCAGCCCGAGGTGAGGCCGGGGCGGCCCAGGTCCTGTCCCCGAAGTCCCGCCCGGCCCGCGACGCCCGGCTCGGCACCTCGCGGTGTTGTCGGAGTCGGCCGAGTACACCCGGGCCGTCGACAACGCCGATCCTCCGCCCCGCGACGCGCCGCACCCGCCGCCGCGGCCCCCGCCCCGCGGGCGGACGGCGCCACTTCGAAGACAGGCCCTGGTCCCGATCCGGGTCGGGCGTCCGAGAGGCCGTACGGCCTCCGCACGGCGTTCCGCGGGTCGTATCTCAGTGCCACTCAGTGCTTAGGCGTGCGCACAGCGGGTAGGGACTGCTGCATCGCCTCTCGCTCGCGAAGCCGTCGTCAGGAGTGGACCGTGCTGTCATTGCCGCATCAGCCCCTGCAGGTCGCCGCCGTACCGACCCAGCGGAGTCCCGCTCGGGAGGATCAGGCCGGACCCTGGCATTCAGAGGCGGTGTGCCGCCGGGACGAAGCCGGGTTGTTCTTCGCCCCGTCCAAGGAGCCGACGGCCGCGAGGCTGGCGCGTGAGGAGGCCGCCAAGCGGGTCTGCGCCCGCTGCC
Source organism: Streptomyces panacea (assembly GCF_040560175.1). NCBI lineage: Bacteria > Bacillati > Actinomycetota > Actinomycetes > Kitasatosporales > Streptomycetaceae > Streptomyces > Streptomyces panacea. The sequence goes on along the minus strand of NZ_JARJHW010000083.1, from coordinate 8,003 downwards.
CGGTGCTGGTCGACTGCCGGGAACACGCGCTGCTTCAGCCCGAGCCGTACGGCGTGTGGGGCGGCCTGACCGCCGCCGAGCGCCGTGTGGTCCTGGCGCGCCGCCGGCGACGTGAGGTGGAGCTGCGGAATTCGGCGTCGGCCACGGGCCGGATCGCCGCGGCGGGCTGACCGCCCGTCCCACTCGACCGGTTGTGACCGGGGCGCCCCCGCCGCACATGAGGAGCGCCCCGGTTTCACGCGTACCGCCCGCCGCGGCCGACGCGTGCCGCCCGCGGGGACGTATGCCCGCCGCGTGCCTTCCGCGACAGACGCGTGCCCGCCGCGCGCCGCTACTTCGCGCGGTCGAAGTCGATCGTGCTGTACGCGCGCAGCTTCGACAGCCGGTGCGTCGAGTCGATCTGCCGGATCGTGCCGGACTTGGAGCGCGTCACCATCGACTGGGTGGTCGCGGTCTCCGAGCGGTACCGCACGCCGCGCAGCAACTCGCCGTCCGTGATGCCCGTCGCGACGAAGAACACGTTGTCGCCGCTGACGAGATCGTTCGTCGACAGCACACGGTCCAGGTCGTGCCCGGCGTCGAGCGCCCGCTGCCGCTCGGCGGCGTCCTTCGGCCAGAGCTTGCCCTGGATGGTGCCGCCGAGGCACTTGATCGCGCACGCCGAGATGATGCCCTCGGGGGTGCCGCCGATGCCCATCAGCAGGTCGACGCCGGTGCCCTCGCGCACGGCCATGATCGAGCCGGCCACGTCGCCGTCCGAGATGAACTTGATCCGCGCGCCCGTCTCGCGGATCTCCTTGACGATGCCGTCGTGGCGGGGGCGGTCGAGGATTACCACCGTGACGTCCTCGGGGGACGAGCGCTTGGCCTTGGCCACGCGGCGGATGTTGACCGAGACGGGGGCGTTGATGTCGACGAAGTCGGCGGCCTCGGGCCCGGTCACCAGTTTGTCCATGTAGAAGACCGCCGACGGGTCGAACATGGTGCCGCGGTCGGCCGCCGCGAGCACGGCGATGGCGTTGGGCATCCCCTTGGCGTTGAGCGTGGTGCCGTCGATCGGATCCACGGCGATGTCGACCTCGGCGCCGGTGCCGTCGCCTACCCGCTCGCCGTTGAACAGCATCGGGGCTTCGTCCTTCTCGCCCTCGCCGATGACGACGATGCCGTTCATCGAGACGGTCGAGACCAGCGTGCGCATGGCGTTCACGGCCGCGCCGTCCGCGCCGATCTTGTCGCCGCGTCCGACCCAGCGGCCGGCCGCCATGGCGGCGGCCTCGGTGACTCGTACCAGCTCAAGGGCGAGGTTGCGGTCGGGGGCCTCGGGAGAGACCTCCAGCGGGGACGGGAGTTGATGCTCGGTCATCGGAACGCACCTTTCTGCACGGCGACGGCCGGAAATGAGGGTGATGCGACTCTATCGGTACGTCGACAAAATGAGCAGAGGGGCCCACGTATGAGCGTGAACCCTTGATGCGACCATGGAGGTGTGGCAGGTATGCGAAGCAAAGAGACAGTGCGGGACATGTTCCTGTCGATGGGGGTCATCGTCGCCGTCGCCGGGGTGATCTACATCGCCAACCCGCACGACGAGGACGCGGATCCGCTCAAGGCGGTGGACTACCGGGTCGAGTTGACGACGGCGCAGCGCGCCGCGCCGTATCCGGTGATGGCGCCCGAGGGCCTTCCGGAGACATGGAAGCCGACGTCGGTGTCGTACGCGCGCCAGGACGGTAACTCCTGGCATCTCGGTTTCCTTGATCCCGACCGTGAGTACGTGGCCGTGGAGCAGTCGACGGACCCGGCGGGCGAGTACATCGCCAAGGTCACGCACGACGCGAAGGACACCGGGAAGAGCGCGCGGGTGGCCGGCGAGGCGTGGCAGCGCTGGGAAGGGCCGAAGTACGACGCCCTGGTGCGCACCGCCGACGGGGCGACGACGGTCGTGACGGGTACGGCGCCCTACGAGCGGCTCGTCGAGATGGCGCAGGCGCTGGAGTCCGGCGAGTCCTGACCGGCGCGGGAGTGCGATGAGGCCGCCGCCCCTTTCCGGGGCGGCGGCATCGTCGTGTGTGCCGTTCTCCGTGGCTCAGACGGTGGTGATGACCTCGTCGTAGGACAGGCGCGGGGAGCGCGGGCGCCAGGCGTCGTCGCCGGGCCTGCCGATGTTCACGACCATCAGGGGCGTGTGGTCGCCGTCCAGGAACTCCTTCTGGACCCCGGCGTGGTCGAAGCCGGTCATCGGGCCCGCGGCGAGACCGGCGGCACGGATGCCGACGATGAAGTACGCGGCCTGGAGCGCGGCGTTCATTCCGGCGTTCTGCTCGCGTACCGGGCGCTCGGAGAAGAACGCGTCCTTGGCGGCGGGGAACACCGGGAAGAGGTGGGGGAGTTCCTCGTGGAACTCGTTGTCCGCGGCGAAGATCGCGACCAGTGGCGCGGTGGACGTCTTGGGCTTGTTCCCGTCGCTCATGTGCTGGACGAGGCGCTCGCGGGCCTCGGCGGAGCGGACCAGGACGACGCGCAGTGGCGTCTGGTTGAAGGCGGTGGGGCCGAACTTCACCAGGTCGTAGATCGCCTGAATCTGCTCTTCGGTCACCGGCTCGTCGGTGAACGTGTTGGCCGTACGGGCCTCGCGGAAGAGGAGGTCCTGGGCGGCGGGGTCAAGGACGAAAGACATGGGGGCGTACCTTCCGGGACGGACTGACCGACCAAATGATCGATCAAGCAACGTCGCCAACGTACGCCTCGATGTATTAACTTTCAACTAAAGTCGGGGCTGTCGTGACTCGCTTCACACAGTGTTGACACTGGGTTCATAAGGGGCGCCCGATTGCTCAGGTCCGGGGCGCCGGACCCCGGACCTCAGGCGTCCGGGGCGGCGTCCGGCGCCGGGTCGGCCAGTGAGGCGTCCAGGCGGGCGCGCGCGCCGTCCAGCCAGCGGCGGCAGACCTTGGCCAGCTCCTCGCCCCGCTCCCAGAGGGCCAGCGACTCCTCCAGCGTCGTACCACCGGTCTCCAGGCGCCGTACGACATCGATCAGCTCGTCCCGTGCCTGCTCGTAGCCGGGCGCGTCCGCGCCGGCGGCCGTTGCTGTCCCGCTGTCCGTCTTGGCCATGTGATCCACCCTCTGTGCGGTCTACGACAACGAAATATGTGAGGAAACGCGTGCGCCCGTACGGGCCGGACCCCCGTGCCCGCCGCTCATTCGGTGACCCGCACCGTGAACTCGCCCTCCGCCACCCTGGCCCGCAGCTCCTGCTCCGCCGAGACCTCCGCCGCGGAGCGGACGACCACCCCGTCAGGGCGCTGAAGCACGGCGTATCCCCGCTCCAGCGTCGCCGCCGGCGACAGCGAGACCACCCGCGCCCGGGTGTGCGACAGCTCCGAGTCCGCGCGGTCCAGCAGATGCCGCAGCACCCGCCGACTGCGGTCGACCAGCGCGTCGATCTCGCTCTCACGCTCGTCGACCATCCGGTGGGGCCGCTCCATCACCGGCCGGGCCAGCGCGTGGGCGAGCCCGCGCTCCTCGCGGTCGAGCAAGCCCCGCACCGTCCGCAGAGCCCGGTCCCGCAGCGCCTGCACCCGGTCCAGCTCCTCGCCCACGTCCGGGACGATCTTCTTCGCCGCGTCGGTGGGCGTCGACGCCCGTACGTCGGCGACCAGGTCCAGCAGCGGGGAGTCGGGCTCATGGCCGATCGCCGAGACGACGGGCGTACGGCAGGCGGCCACCGCCCGTACCAACTGCTCGTCCGAGAACGGCAGCAGATCCTCCACGCTGCCTCCGCCGCGCGCCACGACGATCACGTCGACCTCGGGCAGGTCGTCCAGCTCCTTGACCGCCTGGACGACCTGGCTCACCGCGTTGACCCCCTGTACGGCGGTGTTGCGCACCTCGAAGCGGACGGCGGGCCAGCGCCGCCGCGCGTTCTCCAGGACATCCCGCTCGGCCGCCGACGCCCGCCCGCAGACGAGCCCGATCAGCTGCGGCAGAAAGGGCAGTGGCCGCTTGCGATCGGCGGCGAACAGCCCCTCGGCGCCCAGGGACTTCTTCAACTGCTCCAGTCTGACGAGCAGTTCGCCGATGCCGACCGGCTTTATCTCGGTGGCCCGCAGCGACAGCTGCCCCCTCGGCGCGTACCACTCCGGCTTCGCGTGCACCACCACCCGCGCGCCCTCGGACACGACGTCGGCGATCGCGTCGAAGACCTGCCGGTAACAGGTGACGCTCACGGAGATGTCGTACGACGGGTCGCGCAGCGTCAGGAACACGACCCCGGCACCGGGCCTGCGCGACAGCTGCGTGATCTGTCCCTCGACCCAGATGGCGCCGAGCCGGTCGATCCAGCCGCCGATGAGGCGCGACACCTCGCCGACGGGCAGCGGGGTCTCCGCGGACGTGTTGAGAGCCATACGGTCGAGCGTATCGGCCGCCTCCGACAACGCGGCCCACGCCGGAGCCGGTGGAACACATGGAACCCGGGGAACGGGTGGACCTACGGAGCCTTCGGCGTCATCGCGCGCCGACGCGACTGGATCGCGAGCACCACCAGCCCCACCGCCAGCCAGATCGCGCCCACCACCTGCGCCGTGTCCGACGCCTCCACGATCACCGCGACCAGCACGGCGGCGCCGACGACCGGCAGCACCACATGCGCCATGATCCGTGGCGGACCTTCCATGCGGCGCACCGCGAACCACCCGACCACCGACGCGTGCAGCAGGATGAACGCCGTCAGCGCCCCGATGTCGACCACCGACACCAGATGGTCGAGCCCGTCGTCGCGCCTGGCCGCCCACACGGCGGCGACCAGGGTCACCACCGCCGCGAGCAGCAGCGCCACGCGCGGCGTCCCCCCGTCCGTACGGGACAGCAGCCGCGGCAGCCGCCGCTCACGGCCCATCGCGAAGAGCAGCCGACCGGCGGCCGCCTGCCCCGCCAGCGCGGCGAACGCGGCGCCGATCGCCTTGCTCACCGCGACCAGGTCGTGCAGCCACGTTCCTACGGAGGCGTCCACGGCGTCGTAGAAGGCCGACCCCTGCTTGACCGGGTCGGCCGCCAGCTCCGCCGAGCTGAGCGGTTCGAGGAGCGCGACGAGATACGTCTGCGCCACGAACAGGACACCGGCGAGCCCCAGACAGAGGAGGACGGCCCGCGCCACCTTCCGCGAGCCGCCCGTCACCTCCTCGGCGAACGAGGCGATCGCGTCGAAGCCCAGATACGACAGCACGGCGACCGACACCGCGCTCAGCACCGCGGTCAAGGAGAAGCTCAGGTCGCCGGTGAACGGTGACAACCAGCCGCGCGTCGCCCCGTCCCGTACGAGCACCACGACCGCCGACACCACGAACACCATCAGCACCACGATCTCCATCGCGAGTACGAAGAAGCCGACACGCGCGGCGGCCCGTACACCCCAGAGATTGAGCAGCGTGGTGATCACGACGGCGATCCCGGTCCAGATCCACCGGTCGACGGAGGGAACCAGCGCCTCCATCGCGATGCCGGCGAAGAGATACGCGACGGCCGGGATCAGCAGGTAGTCGAGCATCGCCATCCACCCGGCGATGAACCCCGGCCCCTCACCGAGGCCCTTGCGCGCGTACGCGAAGACCGAACCGGCCTGTGGTGCGACCCGGATCATCTGCGCGTAACTGAAGGCCGTGAACGCCATGGCGACGGTCGCGAAGACGTAGACCAGCGCCACGGCCCCGTGCGACTTGGCGTCGAGCGTGCCGTACACGCCGACGGGCGCCATGGGTGCGATGAAGAGGAGTCCGTAGACGACGAGATCGCGAAACCCGAGAGTCCGCCGCAGCTCGCCGACGGCGCCGCTCCCGCCGTCCCCGTCCGAACCCCCGTCCGAACCCATCTCCGGACCCGGCTTCCTACCGAAGCCGCCGTCACCGCCGTCACCCGTACGCGGGTCCGTGCCGCCCGTACCGTCCGCATCGCCCGCGCCGCTGTCGGCCATCGCGTCCCTCCGTCGATCACATGGGCCCAGTCTCGGCCCGACAGGTGATCTTCCGCCTCTTCTGGGCGGCCTTACGATGGTGAGCATGACTGCTACGCCCAGCCCGACGCCCGCCGCCACGCCGAGTGGAGACGCCACGCGCCGCGCCGGCAAACGCGTCCTGCTCGCCGCGCCCCGTGGTTACTGCGCGGGTGTCGACCGTGCCGTGATCGCCGTGGAGAAGGCCCTGGAGCAGTACGGGGCGCCGATCTACGTCCGCCACGAAATCGTCCACAACAAGTACGTCGTGCAGACCCTTCAGAAGAAGGGCGCGATTTTCGTCGAGGAGACGGCGGAGGTCCCCGAGGGATCGATCGTCATGTTCTCCGCGCACGGCGTGGCCCCGGTCGTCCACGACGAGGCCGCCGACCGCAAGCTCGCGACCATCGACGCGACCTGCCCGCTGGTCACCAAGGTCCACAAGGAGGCCGTTCGCTTCGCCGGCGAGGACTACGACATCCTGCTGATCGGCCACGACGGTCACGAGGAGGTCATCGGCACCTCCGGCGAGGCCCCCGACCACATCACGCTGGTCGACGGACCCGACGATGTCGCCAACGTCGAGGTGCGCGACGAGTCCAAGGTCGTCTGGCTCTCCCAGACCACCCTCTCCGTGGACGAGACGATGGAGACGGTCGACAAGCTCAAGGAGAAGTTCCCGCTGCTCATCGCGCCGCCGAGCGACGACATCTGCTACGCCACACAGAACCGGCAGATCGCCGTCAAGCAGATGGGCGCCGACGCGGACCTGGTCATCGTCGTCGGGTCGAAGAACTCGTCCAACTCCGTACGTCTGGTCGAGGTCGCCCTCGGCGCGGGCTCCCGCGACGCCCACCTCGTGGACTCCGCCGACGAGATCGACGAAGTCTGGCTCGCGGGCGTCACCACGGTCGGTGTCACCTCCGGCGCGTCCGTCCCCGAGATCCTGGTCGAAGGTGTCCTGGAATGGCTCTCGGGGCACGGCTTCGAGGACGTCGAAATCGTCAAGGCGGCCGAGGAGTCGATCGTCTTCTCGCTTCCGAAGGAACTCCGCCGTGACCTGCGCGCGGAGGCCGCGAGCCTGTCCGAGAAGTAGTTCAGCGTGGTCATCTCCCCGTAACGTTGCGTCCATGAACGTCTTCGGAGTGGACATCGGCGGCTCTGGCATCAAGGGCGCGCCCGTGGACCTGGAGCGCGGCGAGCTGGCAGAGCCGCGTCACAAAGTGCTGACCCCGCAGCCGGCCACGCCTGACGAGGTGGTCGGCTGCGTCGCGGAAGTCGTCGAGCACTTCAGCTGGTCCGGCCCCGTGGGGATCACTTTTCCCGGGGTCGTCACGGGTTCGGTGGTCCGCACGGCCGCCAATGTCGACAAGGGCTGGATCGACCTGGACGCCGGCAAGCTGCTCGGCGACCGGCTGAATCTGCCTGTCACGATCCTCAACGACGGGGACGCCGCGGGCGTGGCCGAGATGACCTTCGGGGCGGGCAAGGGCCGTCAGGGCACCGTCTTCCTGCTGACCTTCGGTACGGGGATCGGCAGCGCTCTCTTCATCGACGGCAGGCTCGTGCCGAACACCGAGCTCGGTCACCTGGAGCTGAACGGCCACGACGCGGAGAAGCACGCGTCGACCAAGGCCAAGGAGGACCACGACCTGAGCTGGCACCACTGGGCGCACCGGGTGCAGAAGTATCTGGCGCACCTGGAGATGCTGTTCTCGCCGGAGCTGTTCATCATCGGCGGCGGGGTCAGCCGCAAGGCGGACAAGTTCATCCCGCTCATCGAGGGCATCAAGGCGGAGATCGTGCCCGCGGAACTTCAGAACAACGCGGGCATCGTGGGCGCCGCGATGATGGCCGCCGAGCGCTGAGACCGAGCCGAACGCTGAGACCGATGCGAGCGCCGGACAGCCACGCTGTCCGGCGCTCGTCTGTTTCAGCGTCAACCGCGGCGGGCGACCGCCCCGCCGGCCTTGGCCCCCGCTTTCGCCCCGGCTCCCGGGCTGTCTCTTATACA
>NZ_JARJHW010000082.1:0-31280 GCF_040560175.1 Streptomyces panacea | reverse complement strand
CGTCCGGCCGGCACCTTCCCTGTCTCGTCGATTCCGACGCGATGTCGGTAAACTGTTGCCAATGCCGTGCGGCGCGTGGTCACATGGTGAACGAGACTTGGTTAGGTCTACCTAACCAGCCTGCCCCCGGAGCCTCAGGAGGCATCCATGCCGGCATCAGAGAGCACCGAGACGCGACCGTCGGAGCCGACGGCCGCGTCCGCGGACCCGTCGTCCGTGTCGATGAGGGACCTGCTGGCATCGTGTGCGGCGGCCAGCGCCGTATCGACGCCGCCGAGCGGGAGCGCCCGCGTCGATACGGACGACGAAGCCGCGTAAACGGTCCGGGGTTACGGGACGACGACGATCTTCAAGCCGATCGTCGCGAACGTCCACATCGCGTCGCCGTCCTCCGGCGTCATCCGGACGCCGCCCGTCTTCAGACTCGGGTCCGGGCTCGCCATCGTCCCGTCGACCGCCGCGCTGAACCCGATCGCGACCTGGTTCACGCTCGCGAACCGCACCACGTGTTCGATGTCGACCCCGTCCGAGCCCGTGATCTTCCCGGACCGCGACGTGACCTGATACGTGCCCGGCGGCGGATTCACCGTGCTCGGCATGACCCCGAAACTCCGCGGCTTCGGCGCCTTGTCCACCAGCCACACACGCTTGGCGTCCAGCGCGTAGACGACGCGGGGACCGCTGCCCGACTTCGCGGGCACCGCGTGCGCGTCCTTCTTCTTCTCCTTGGGCGCGGGGGAGGCGGAGGCCGACGAGCCGGGCTTCTTGGGCGACGCGAGCTGGTCCGGCACGTTCGCCGACGCCTGGTACGCGAGGAAACCGACGGTGGCCACGGCCAACGCGGTGAGCCCGGCCACGAATCCCGAGCTGCTCCTGGACACCTTGATCCACCTCTCGTACGTACGTCTGCCTGGTGACGTTAGCAGCAGGCGGTAGAGGGGACGGGGTGCCGTGCCCGGCCCCGGGGCCCCTCCGGGGAGCCGTAGGCTGTTTGCGTGCTCCTGCTCGCCGTTGATACCGCCACGCCCGCCGTCACCGTCGCCCTCCACGACGGTGTCTCCGTCCTCGCGTCCGAGAGCCAGGTCGACGCACGTCGGCACGGGGAGCTGCTGCTGCCCGCCGTCGACCGGGTCTTCGCCGAGGCCGGTCTCGCGCTCGGCGCCGTCACGGACCTGGTCGTCGGAGTCGGCCCCGGCCCGTACACCGGACTGCGCGTCGGCCTCGTCACGGCCGCGGCCTTCGGCTCGACGCTCGGGGTGCCCGTCCACGGGCTGTGCACGCTGGACGGACTCGCCTACGCCGCGTGCCTCGACGAGCCCTTCGTGGTGGCGACGGACGCCCGCCGCAAGGAGGTCTACTGGGCGCGGTACGCGGACTCCCGTACGCGGCTGACCGAGCCCGCGGTCGACCGGCCCGCCGACATCGCGGCGGAGCTGGCGGGGCTGCCGGTCGTCGGAGCGGGCGGTGTGCTCTACCCGGAGGCGTTCCCGCTCGCCCGCGAACCCGAGCACCAGTCGGCCGCAGCGCTCGCGTCGCTCGCCGCCGAGAGAATCGCGGCCGGCGACACGGACGCGTTCCTGCCGGCGCTGCCGCTCTATCTGCGCCGCCCCGACGCGCAGGTGCCCAAGAACTACAAGGTGGTCACTCCGAAGTGACCGACGTGACCGAGGTGAGCGACACGGCGGGCGTGACGGAGCCCAAGCTGCGCGAGATGCGCTGGTGGGACATCGAGTCCGTGCTCGCGCTCGAGTACGAGCTGTTCCCCGAGGACGCCTGGTCACCGGGCATGTTCTGGTCGGAGCTGGCCCACGCGCGCGGCCCGGCCGCCACCCGCCGCTATGTGGTCGCCGCGACCGGCGACGGCCGGATCGCCGGTTACGCCGGACTCGCCGCCGCCGGCGGCCTCGGCGACGTACAGACCATCGCCGCCGCCCGCGACCACTGGGGGACCGGGCTCGGCTCGCGGCTGCTCACCGATCTGCTCCAGCACGCCACCGCCTTCGAGTGCGAGGAGGTGCTGCTGGAGGTGCGGGTGGACAACCCCCGCGCGCAGAAGCTGTACGAGCGGTTCGGCTTCGAGCCCGTCGGCTTCCGCCGGGGCTACTACCAGCCGGGCAACGTCGACGCCCTCGTCATGCGCCTGTCCATGCAGGACGAGCGGCGCCCACCGAAACAAGGAACAGAGACCCATGGCTGACGAACCTCTCGTCCTCGGCATCGAGACCTCGTGCGACGAGACGGGCGTGGGCATCGTCCGCGGTACGACGCTGCTCGCCGACGCCATCGCCTCCAGCGTCGACGAGCACGCCCGCTTCGGCGGCGTCGTGCCCGAGGTCGCCTCCCGCGCGCACCTGGAGGCCATGGTGCCCACGGTCGAGCGCGCGCTGAAGGAGGCGGGGGTGAGCGCCCGCGACCTGGACGGGATCGCGGTCACGGCCGGTCCCGGGCTGGCCGGCGCGCTGCTGGTCGGTGTCTCGGCCGCCAAGGCGTACGCGTACGCGCTCGGCAAGCCGCTCTACGGCGTGAACCACCTCGCCTCGCACATCTGCGTCGACCAGCTGGAGCACGGGCCGCTGCCCGAGCCGACGATGGCGCTGCTGGTCAGCGGCGGGCACTCCTCGCTGCTGCTCGCGCCGGACATCACCGCCGACGTACGGCCGATGGGCGCGACCATCGACGACGCGGCGGGCGAGGCCTTCGACAAGATCGCGCGCGTCCTCCAACTGGGCTTCCCCGGCGGCCCGGTGATCGACCGGCTCGCGCGCGAGGGCGACCCGGCGGCGATCGCCTTCCCGCGCGGACTGACCGGCCCGCGCGACGCGCCGTACGACTTCTCCTTCTCCGGGCTCAAGACGTCCGTCGCCCGCTGGATCGAGGCGAAGCGCGCGGCGGGCGAGGACGTGCCCGTACGGGATGTGGCCGCGTCCTTCCAGGAGGCCGTGGTGGACGTACTGACGCGGAAGGCGGTGCGCGCCTGCAAGGACGAGGGCGTGGACCACCTGATGATCGGCGGCGGCGTCGCGGCCAACTCCCGGCTGCGCGCGCTGGCCGCCGAGCGGTGCGAGCGCGCGGGCATCCGGCTGCGGGTGCCCCGGCCGGGCCTCTGCACCGACAACGGCGCGATGGTCGCCGCGCTCGGCGCCGAGATGGTGGCACGGAACCGGCCCCCGTCCGACTGGGACCTGTCGGCGGACTCCTCGCTGCCGGTGACCGAGACCCATGTACCGGGACACCGGCATGATCATGATCATGTGCACGAGGTCAGCAAGGACAACCTCTACTCATGACGGTCGCGCTGATGTGGGAGGCCAAGGCCGCCCCCGGCCGGGGCGCCGAGCTGCTGGCGTGGGTCCGGTCGCAGGCTCTCGCCCCGGACCCTGCCACGGCCCCGACCCGCCGCGAGACACTCACCGCGCCCGGCGGCCGGGTACTGGTGATGACCTGGTGGGACGCCTCGTACGACGCGGAACTGCCCGAGATCCCGGAGCCCGCCGACGAACTGGTGGCTCGGGCGGTGCACCGCTGGCGGTTCGAGACGGCCGACTGACCGGGCTCGCGTACGGTCCGCGAACCGCTCGCGAAAACTTCGAAGAAAAATCGCGGCGTGTGTCGATCCGGTCCCCGCCCGTTCGACGCAAGGGTGAGAGGCGGGAAACAGCCCCGCCCACCGCACACCGAGGAGTCACCATGCCGCGCTTCATGACACTGATCCACCTCGACGAGTCCAACATCCCCGCCCAGGGCCACAGCGCCGAGCTGGGCGAGCGGATGGGGCGGCTGGCCGAGGAGATGAACAAGGCCGGCGCCATGCTGGAGACCGGTGGGCTGCACCCGTCCGCCGAGGGCACCCGGGTCACCTGGTCGGGCGGGAAGCTGTCGGTCACCGACGGGCCGTTCACCGAGTCCAAGGAGGTCATCGGCGGCTACTCGATCATCCAGGCCAAGACGCAGGCCGAGGCCGTCGAGTGGGCCAAGCGGTTCCTCCAGATCCACGAGGACTACTGGACCCTGACCGCCGAGACCCGCCAGATCGCCGAATAGCCACCGGCCGGTCGCCGGCCACCCGGCCGCCGCGCTTCCGGCGTCGCTGTCCGTTTGCCGTCCGCCCACCCCGGTGCTCTGATGGGTGGCCGTGACGGCACACGGCGAGGGCAGCGGCAGCGCGGGCGCGGTGGAAGCGGTATTCCGGATCGAACAGGCGAGGATCATCGCCGCCGTCGCCCGCGTCGTACGCGATGTCGGCATCGCCGAGGAACTGGCGCAGGACGCGCTGGTCGCCGCGTTGGAGCAGTGGCCGGAGTCGGGCGTCCCGGACAATCCGGGAGCCTGGCTCATGGCCACGGCCAGGCGACGCGCCATCGATCTCGTACGCCGCCGGGAGACGTACGCCCGCAAGCTCGCCGAGGTCGGCCGCACCCTCGAGGACAGCGCGCCACCGCCCGAGCCAGCCGACGCCGACGACATCGACGACGACCTGCTGCGGCTCGTCTTCGTCTCCTGCCACCCCGTCCTGTCCACCGAGGCGCGCGTCGCCCTCACCCTGCGGCTGCTCGGCGGACTGACCACCGACGAGATCGCCCGCGCCTATCTGGTGCCCGAGCCGACCGTCGCCCAGCGCATCGTGCGCGCCAAGCGCAGCCTCGCCAAGGCGGGCGTCCCCTTCGAGGTGCCGTACGGCGCCGAGCGCGACGCGCGCCTGGCCTCCGTGCTGGAGGTCATCTACCTCGTCTTCAACGAGGGCTACTCCGCGACCGCCGGGGACGACCTGCTGCGCCCCGGCCTGTGCGAGGACGCGCTGCGGCTCGCGCGCGTGCTGAGCGGGCTGATGCCCAAGGAGCCCGAAGTGCACGCGCTGACGGCCCTGTTGGAGCTCCAGGCGTCCCGTACGGCCACCCGTACCGCACCCGACGGCACCCCCGTCCTGCTCGCCGACCAGAACCGCTCGCGCTGGGACCGGCTGCTCATCCGCCGGGGCGTCGAGGCCCTGACCCGGGCGAGTGCGCTGGGCGGCGCCCCCGGCCCGTACGCCCTCCAGGCCGCGATCGCCGCGTGCCACGCGGGGGCGGCGACGTACGAGGACACGGACTGGGCCACGATCGCCGCGCTGTACGGGCGCCTCGCCGCGCTCACCCCCTCGCCCGTCGTGGAACTGAACCGTGCCGTCGCCGTCTCGATGGCGGACGGGCCCGGGGCGGGTCTGGCGCTGGTCGACGCGCTGGCGGCGGGGCCCGCCGGATCCGCGCTCAAGGGCTACCACCTGCTGCCGAGCGTGCGCGGGGATCTGCTGGCGCGGCTGGGGCGTACGGAGGAGGCGAGGGCCGAGTTCGTCCGGGCGGCGGCGCTGACCCGCAACGAACGCGAGCGCACGCTGCTGGAGGAGCGGGCCGCCCGGACCCGGTGAGCGCGGCCGGCGTCCTCGGGCAGGCTCGCCGCCTCCAGCGGCGTCCTGAGGCCCGACGGCGGCGCCGAGGTCCGACAGCGGCGCCGAGGTCCGCGAGGGCGCCGGCCCGCCCGCGGTCGTCCGCACGGCCGCATGCCGATCGGGGCCCAGGACGGCCCAAGGCGGCCCCCGGGCGGCGATAGTCTCGCCGCATGTCTCGCCGCTCATCCCCGCTGCCGCCGCCCCCGCCCCCCGTACACATCCGTACCTGGCCCGACGAGCAGGCGCTGCTCGCGGAGCGCGCGACCGTCCTCGGCTGGCTCGTCGGGCGGGGTATGGGACCCGCGCGGCTCGCGCAGTTCCTGCTGCTCGTGGCCGGGGTGGAGTTCGGCTGGCTGATGGCCGGCGGGGGGCTGGACGGGCTGGCCGGGGAGGACATCGACCCGATCACCCTCATCCTCGGCGCGGTCCTCGCGGCGTTCGGCCTCGGCGTGATGACGGCCGCCGGGATCGTCCTCGGCCTGCTGCTCCGCCGGGACGTGGCGATGTACCGGCTGACGCGCCAGTGGGCGGCGCTGACGAGCGACCCGGTGGGCGACCCGCGCCTGCGGCTGCCGGGTGTGAGTCTGTGCTGGCTGCTGATCTCCCTCCTGGTCGGGGTGGCCGGTCTGTGGCTGTCCCTGGAGACGCCCGCGACCGCGCGACGGGGCGAGGACACGTACATGGAGGTCGCGTACGTGATGGGCGCGGGCGCCCTCCTGTGGATCGCCGGGCTGATCGGCGTCACGAAGGCCGTCACGCACTACCGGTGGGCCGTCCGGCTGCTCACCGTGGGTCAGCCCCGGCCCGCCGGGCGGTGATCATGGGGGATAACCTCCCCGGATGCTCTGTCGTCCGCCGTTGCCGCCCCCTCCGCCGCCCGCGCACCTGCGCGCCTGGCCCGACCACGAGTCGATGCTCGCCGACCGGGCCCTCGCCATGGGTGAGTTGCGGCGGCGGAGCCTGACCGCGGCGGGGCTGCTGCTGCTCTGGTCGCTCGGGCTCGTCGCGGCGGTCGGATGGCTGCTGGTCAGCCTGGGGCTCGGCCATTTCGAGTACCGGAACGCGGACTACCTGACCGGGCTCGTCGAACTGACACTCGGCATGACCGTCCTGCTCCCCGCCGTGATCGGCACCGGATTCAGCGTCGCCAGGGACCGCGCGCTGCGCGGCAGGCTCGACGCCTGGGCCGAGCTGGGACCGGACCCCGCGAACGACCACCGGCTGCGGGCCGGCGCCCGCGGCGCCGTGTGGCTGGGACTCTCCGCCGTGCTGTGCGTGATCGGGCTGGGGCTGGCCCTGACCGGCGGCGGCCAGTCGGATTCCGCGGGAGTCGGCGAGGCGGCCTATCTCGTGGGAATCGGCGTGATCGCGCTGGTCATCGGTGTGCTCGGGGCGATGCGGGCGGTGGGCCACCAGCGGTGGGCGGAGTACGTACTGAGTCCGGTCCCGCCGCGCGGACGCGGTGGCGCTCACCGCTGAATCCACCGCCGAAACGGTGATTTACGGGGCGCGAGTGGCGCGTGTTGTCCGGATGTGTCCCGAAGTCGTCCCCCGCTCCCTGAGGCCGTTCCTACGCCGATCGTTCTATCCTGGGTGGAACGCATGCGCCATTTCATGGGGTGAAGGGGCGGCGGATGAACTGGCTGTGGTGGATTTTCGTCTTCTTCATGGTCGGTGGCTTCAGCTGGGTCGCCGACACGGGCCGGAGCGCGCTGCGCACCCGGCACGAGCGAAGAGTGGAGCGCATCAAGCTCGTCGAGGGCGGCCGGCTCGCCCTGGAGGAGTCACACAAGCCGCCGGAGCCCGTCTGCGGGTGTGCACACCATCTCGCGAAGCACGACAGGCAGGGCAAGTGCCACGAGAACGTCGAGGTGGCGACGGCCTGGGACGAGAACAAGAAACCGAAGCGGTACGAGCTGGCGCAGTGCAACTGCCAGCAGTACGTCGGCCCGCAACCTCTCTCGCAGATCTACGCCGACGACATCACCGACCTGGACGCCCGGATCCTGGACGCCCAGCTGCAAGCCTCCCGGCCGGAGCCGAAGGAGCCGAAGGAATCGGCGGCCACGGAATCGGCGGCCACGGAGCCGGACGCCACGGAGCAGCAGAAGGAGCCGGGGGCCAAGGACCAGGGCTGAGCGGGGGCCGCCGGGGGGTCCGGCCGGTGTGCCCTCAGCCGGCCGGCCGCCCGAGCAGCATCGTCGGCGCGCCCGCGACCCGGGTGAGGAAGACGGTGGCCGAATTCCGTCCCTGGAGTTTCATCTTCCGCCGCAGCTCCTCCGGTTCGACCGGCGAGCCGCGCTTCTTGACCGTCAGGATGCCGACCTCGCGCTCCCGGAGCAGGGCCTTGAGCCGCTTGAGGTTGAACGGCAGCTCGTCCGTGATCTCGTACGCCGTCGCGTACGGCGTGGGGCGCAGCTCGTCCGCCGTGATGTACGCGATCGTCTCGTCGATCAGTCCGCCGTCCAGCTCGTCGGCGGCCTCGGCGACCAGATGGGCGCGGATGACGGCGCCGTCCGGCTCGTACAGATAGCGGCCGACCTTCCTGACCCGGGGGTTCGGCAGGCCCCGGCCGGTGAGGGTGATGCCCGCGGGGAGCAGCGTGGCGCGCCGGGCGCCGGGCGTGACGGGGCCGGCGTCTCCCGCACCGTTCGCGTCGTGCCAGAGCACCGCCTCCTTGACGTCGCCGCCGTCGGAGATCCACTCGGCCTCGAAGTCGTCGGGGACCAGCTCGTGCGGGATGCCCGGCGCGATCTTGATGCCGCCGGTGCCGACCGTACGCACCGCCTCGATCGCCCAGGACAGCGGCGGTGAGTACGCCTCCGGGTCGAAGATCCGCCCTCGGCCGCCGCGCCTCGCCGGGTCGATGAACAGGGCGTCCGGGGCGGGCGCGGCGAGCAGGTCGTACGTCATGACGTCCGTGCACACGACGGTCGGTGGCGGGGCGTCAGGCGCCAGCTCAGGGATGTTGTGGGCGGCGATCTCGCAGGTCGCGGGGTCCCGGTCGACCGCGGTGACGGCGAACCCCGCGCGGGCCAGCTCGATCGCGTCACCGCCGACGCCGCAGCACAGGTCCGTGATCCGCGCGGGACCGGCGCCCGGCAGGCCGATGTCCCGGAACCGGCCGGCCCGGTGCGCGGCGACCGAGGTGCGGGTGGCCTGTTCGACGCCGTGCGGCGTGAAGTACATGCGGTACGCGTCCCGTTCGCCGAACTTCGCGACCGCCCGCTGCCGCAGCCGGGCCTGCGCGAGGGCCGACGAGACCAGCTCGGCGGGATGGTCGCGGCGCAGCCGGGTCGCCAGCGCCAGCTCCTGGGCCGGGTCGTGGTCGCGGAGGGCGGCGAGCAGGGCCTGGCCCTCGTCGGAGAGCAGGGGGGCGAGCGGCGAGGGGGAGTCGGTCACCGGGCCATTGTGGGCCAGCCGGGGGACCGTCATCGCTTCCCGGCGGTGTCGGCCGGGCGCGTGGGCCGGGCGCTGACAGGATGCGGCGCCATGCAACTAGTAAGACAAAAGGAAGAAAAGGTCGCAGAGCCCCGGCGAAGACACCCGGGCGGACGGGCGCGCGCGGTCGTCGCCGTACTCCTGATCGCCGCACTCGGTTCCGCCTGCGCGGCGGAGCCCGACGACCGGGGCGGCGGTCGCACCGGTCACAGCGGGGACGGCGGTGGCGGTGGCGGCGGACCGGTGGAGTCCGCTCCGGAGAAGCCGGGCCGGGCCGGCCCCGGAGCGGGTGCCGACGCGGCCAAGAAGGCCGACGCCGCCGCTGCCGCCGCCGCTGCCGTCAAGGCCCAGACGCTCCGCGCAGTGGCCGCCAAGAAGTGGAAGCTCGCCAAGACCCCGCTCGCCGCGCCCGCGCCGCCCGTCGTGAAGCCGCGCATCACCACCCGCAAGGGCTTCGAGGTGACGGGCGGCGCGACCCTGCCGCCGGTCTTCACCACCGTCCCGACCAAGGAGAAGATCGTCTTCCTGACGATCGACGACGGGGCCGAGAAGGACCCCGAACTGCTGCGCATGATGGACGAGTTGAAGATCCCGTACAGCGCCTTCCTCAGTGACTACGTCATCAGCGACAACTACGCCTACTTCAAGAAGATGCAGGCGCGCGGCGTCTCCCTGCACAACCACACCCTCACCCACCCCTACCTCCCCGGGCTCTCCTACGAGGAGCAGAAGCGGGAGATCTGCGGGCAGCAGGACAAGATCAGGAAGCAGTACGGGAAGCGGCCCGAACTCTTCCGGCCGCCGTACGGCAACTACAACGCCGGCACCCTGCGCGCCGCCAAGTCCTGCGGTGTCAAGGCGGTTCCGCTGTGGTCGTCCGAGGCGTTCCCCGACCACATGGAGTGGCGCGAGTGGGACCGGGACCTGCATCCCGGCGACATCGTCCTCACGCACTTCCGGGGGGACGAGGACTGGAAGGGCTCGATGCCCGACATGATCCGGTACGTCATGAAGAAGGTCACCGACAAGGGTTACGCGGTGGCGAAGCTGGAGGACTACGTCTAGGGCCTGCCTGTTCCGGGTCCGGTCGGGTCGGGTCGGACCAGGCCGGGCCGGCTCCGCCGACGCCCCCGTACAGCGCGCGGGGGCGTCACGCTCGCTCAGGGATCGGTCGGTCGGCGCACGGCAACGGCGAGCGCCGGAGGTACTCGGGAGCGCCGGATCACGCTGCCGCGCGCGGGCTCGATTGGCACTCAGCTTGACCGAGTGCTAATCGCGGTCATAGTGTCAGGCCTGGCACTCCCCACTGGAGAGTGCCAATGCGTGACAGGACCGGTCCGGCACCCGCGACGACGGATCGAGCCCGGTCACGCCACCCAGACAGTTAACCCCGTGAGATCTCCGAAGGGGGAGGTCGGATCGTGACGACCGCCAGCTCCAAGGTTGCCATCAAGCCGCTCGAGGACCGCATTGTGGTCCAGCCGCTCGACGCAGAGCAGACCACGGCCTCTGGCCTGGTTATTCCGGACACTGCGAAGGAGAAGCCCCAGGAGGGCGTCGTCCTGGCAGTCGGTCCGGGTCGCTTCGAGAACGGCGAGCGGCTTCCGCTCGACGTTTCCGTCGGCGACGTTGTTCTGTACAGCAAGTACGGCGGCACTGAGGTGAAGTACAGCGGCGAGGAATACCTCGTCCTCTCGGCTCGCGACGTGCTCGCGATCATCGAGAAGTAATTTCCACAGTCTGCTGTGAACTGCGCCCCTGGCCCCCGCATCGCCGGGTGGTCCGGGGCGTAGTTCGTTGTTCGTTCGAGAGGACAAGAGAAAGCTCCCATGGCGAAGATCCTGAAGTTCGACGAGGACGCCCGTCGCGCCCTTGAGCGCGGCGTCAACAAGCTTGCCGACACGGTGAAGGTGACGATCGGCCCCAAGGGCCGCAACGTCGTCATCGACAAGAAGTTCGGCGCCCCGACCATCACCAACGACGGTGTCACGATCGCCCGCGAGGTCGAGCTCGACGACCCGTACGAGAACCTCGGCGCCCAGCTCGTGAAGGAGGTGGCGACCAAGACCAACGACATCGCGGGTGACGGCACCACCACCGCCACCGTGCTGGCGCAGGCGCTGGTCCGCGAGGGCCTGCGCAACGTCGCCGCCGGCGCCTCCCCGGCCGCCCTGAAGAAGGGCATCGACGCCGCCGTCGCCGCCATCTCCAAGGAACTCCTGGACACCGCCCGCCCGATCGACGACAAGTCGGACATCGCGGCCGTGGCCGGGCTCTCCGCCCAGGACCCGCAGGTCGGCGAGCTCATCGCCGAGGCGATGGACAAGGTCGGCAAGGACGGTGTCATCACCGTCGAGGAGTCCAACACCTTCGGCATGGAGCTGGAGTTCACCGAGGGCATGGCCTTCGACAAGGGCTACCTCTCGCCGTACATGGTGACCGACCAGGAGCGTATGGAGGCCGTCCTCGACGACCCGTACATCCTGATCAACCAGGGCAAGATCGCCTCCATCCAGGACATGCTCCCGCTGCTGGAGAAGGTCATCCAGGCGGGTGGCTCCCGGCCGCTGCTGATCATCGCCGAGGACGTCGAGGGCGAGGCGCTCTCCACCCTCGTCGTCAACAAGATCCGTGGCACGTTCAACGCCGTCGCGGTGAAGGCCCCCGGCTTCGGTGACCGCCGCAAGGCCATGCTCGGCGACATCGCCACCCTCACGGGCGCGACCGTCATCGCCGAAGAGGTCGGCCTCAAGCTGGACCAGGCCGGTCTCGACGTACTGGGCACCGCCCGCCGCGTCACCGTCTCCAAGGACGACACGACGATCGTCGACGGCGGTGGCGACAGCGCCGAGGTCGTCGGCCGCGTCAACCAGATCAAGGCCGAGATCGAGTCCACGGACTCCGACTGGGACCGCGAGAAGCTCCAGGAGCGCCTCGCGAAGCTGGCCGGCGGCGTGTGCGTGATCCGTGTCGGCGCCGCCACCGAGGTGGAGCTGAAGGAGAAGAAGCACCGTCTGGAGGACGCCATCTCCGCGACCCGCGCCGCGGTCGAGGAGGGCATCGTCTCCGGTGGTGGCTCCGCCCTGGTGCATGCCGCCAAGGTGCTGGAGGACGGCCTGGGCAAGACGGGCGACGAGGCCACCGGTGTCGCGGTCGTCCGCCGCGCCGTGGTCGAGCCGCTGCGCTGGATCGCCGAGAACGCCGGTCTCGAGGGCTACGTCATCACCGCGAAGGTCGCCGAGCTCGACAAGGGTCACGGCTTCAACGCCTCGACCGGCGAGTACGTCGACCTGGTGAAGTCCGGCGTCATCGACCCGGTCAAGGTCACCCGCTCCGCGCTGGAGAACGCCGCTTCCATCGCCGCGCTGCTCCTCACGACCGAGACCCTGGTCGTCGAGAAGCCCGCCGAGGAAGAGGCCGACGCCGGTCACGGCGGCCACGGTCACAGCCACTGAGGCCGTAGCTCCGTAGGCCCTGGGGCCGCAGACACGCGCCGAGGCCCGGCGCCCCTTCGGGGGTGCCGGGCCTCGGCGCGTTCTCGTCGGCGTTACGCGGAGTGCGGCAGCGCCGACGGGTGTACGGGATCCGCGAACGGCAGCCCCTTCGCGTACCGCTCCACCTCGTCCAGCGCCTGATCGGCCATCCGGTGGATCTCGCCCCCCAGCGAACCCGCGACATGCGGGGTCAGCAGCACGTTCGGCAGGTCGTACAACGGTGAGTCCGGCGGCGGCAGTTCGGGATCGGTCACGTCCAGCACCGCGTCCAGCCGCCCGGAGACCAGGTGCGGCAGCAGCGCGTTCTCGTCGACGAGCGAGCCGCGCGCGGTGTTGACGAGCGTCGCCCCGTCCGGCATCGCCGCCAGTTGGGCGGCGCCGATCATCTGGCGGGTGGCCGGGACCTGCGGCGCGTGGACCGACACCACCTGGGAGCGCGCGCACAGTTCGTCCAGCGGCACCGGCTCGACGCCGAGCGCCGCGGCTTCGGTGGCGTCCACGTACGGGTCGTACAGCATGACGTGGAGGTCGAACGGCCGCAGCAGTTCGATCACCCGGCGGCCGATCCGGGACGCGCCGACGATGCCGACCGTACGGCGGTAGTTGCCCGCCCGGCCCAACTCCTGGTGCCAGTCGTGCCGGGCCCGCACCTCCTGGTAGCGGTGCGCCGAGCCGAGCACCCGCTTGCCCGCGAAGAGGATCGCGGCCAGCGTGTACTCGGCGACGGGCACGGCGTTGGCCGCCGCCGCCGAGGTGACCGTGATGCCCCGCTCCCAACAGGCGTCCGTGATGTGGTGCTTGACGGTGCCGGCGGCGTGCACGACCGCGCGCAGCCGGGGTGCGGCGGCCAGTACCCCGGCGGTGAGCGGGGGCGCGCCCCAGCAGGTGATCAGCAGTTCGGCGTCCGCGAGCGCGGCGGCGACGGCCGGGTCGCTGCCGGGGCCCGTCAGGGTGTGCGCGACGAGATTCGGATCGGTGCGTACGAGGCCGGTCAGCCGGGCGAGATGAGCTGGGGCGAACAGCCGTTCCGCGATGCCCGGACTCATCGAGAGCAGCGCGGACGGCCGATTGTCAGTGGCGTCGTGCATGGTGGAAGTCGGTCTCCTCGTGGTCTTCGCAGGCGGTGGCCGTGATACTTCGATCCGTGGTGAGCGAAGTCAAGAGCGAAAGATTGATTGATCGAAAGATGATCGAACGGGGGCGTGTCCGGTGTCTCTAGCGTGTCCGGGGAGCCGGCGGGCCGCACGAGGCGCGGACGCGGAGGCTCGGCAGCAGGTCCAGATGGACGCGGGGCTCCGCCTCGGCGCCGGGCGCCGTCAGCCGCTCCACCAGCAGTTCCGCCGCGCGCCGCCCCACCGCGCGCTTCGGCGGCGCGACGGCGGTCAGCGGGGTGTCGGCGAGCGCGGCGACCTCGTCGTCGTACGTGATCAGCGCGAGGTCGCCCGGCACCCGTACGTCCAGCTCGGCCAGGCGCCGCACCATCCGGGTCGCGTCCTCGTCGTTGTGCATGAGCGCCGCGGTCGCCCGCCCGCCCCGGACGGCGGCGGCCAGCCCTCGCGCCGCCTGCTCGAAGAGCGCGGGATGCCGCTCGGCCGACGACGAGTCGAGCACGGGCAGCGGCGCCCGCAGCCCCATGGCGTCCAGCGCCCGGATGTATCCCGCGCGCACGGCCATCGACGTCGGACTGTCGGCCCTGGCGACCAGCAGGGGCGTCCCGTGCCCGAGCGCCACGAGGTGCCGTAGGGCCAGCAGCACCCCGTGCCCGTGGTCGGAACGGACCCGGTCCAGCTCGTCCAGCGGCCCGCCGGGCACACCGAGCCGCTCGACGAGCACGGTGGGGACCGGCAGCCCGGCGACCCGGTCCCCGTACCGCGCGGGATGGTCCGGCGCCGTCCAGCTGGGGGCGACCAGCAGTCCCTCGGCGCCGGCGGCGAGCAGGCCGGCCGCGTGCGAGGCGTCGTCCTCGGGCCGGTGGTCGGAGACCCGCAGGATCAGCCGCGCGCCGAGCCGCGCCGCCGCCTCGTGCGCCCCGCGGATCACCTCGGCGAAGTAGTACGCGGCGGCCGGCGCCAGCATCCCGATGACCGGACTCCCGCTCCCGGGCGCGGTCCCGGCGGGCCCCTGCCCGCGCGGCCACGACACGGACCCGTGCGCCCGGTCGAGCAACCCCCGGGCGGCCAGGGCCTCCGCGTCCCGCCGCGCGGTGACGGGCGCGACGCCCAGCTGTTCGGCGAGGTCCGACACTCGTACGGTGCCGCGCTCGCGCACCAGATCGAGCAGCCGGTCATGACGTTCGGCGGCACCTTCGCGCACGGTGGGAGTCCTCCGGAGGGTGATGAAGGGGATGGCCCGGTAGGAGGACTCTAGTGCGGCGTGATCGAACGACCGAAGGTTTCGATCATTCGATCGCCCTCATGAGTGCTCAGCCGTTCGGATCACCCGCTACTGAGGGCCGTACTTCCGCCCCGTCTTGGACGTGATCCCGCCCAGCAGGCCCCGCGGGGCGAGCTTCACCCCCGCCATCAGCGCCTTGTAACGCGGATCCGGCACCGACACCGTCTTGCCCCGGGCCAGATCGGACAGGGCCGCCGTCACCAGCTTGTCGGCGTCCAGCCACATCCAGTTGGGGATGTTGTCCGTCCCCATACCCGCCCGGTCGTGGAACTCCGTCCGCGTGAAGCCGGGGCACAGCGCCATCAGCCGCACCCCCGTTCCGGTCAGGTCCCGTGCGACCCCCTGGGTGAACTGCACCACCCACGCCTTCGACGCTCCGTACGTCCCGCGCGGCACGAACGCCGCCACCGACGACACGTTCACCACCCCGCCGCGCCCGCGCTCCTTCATCCCGGTGACGGCGGCCGACGTCAGCCTCAGCACCGCCTCGCAGTGCACCTTCAGCATCGTCAGTTCGTCGGCCATCGAGACGTCGAGGAACCGGCCCTTGTTCCCGAATCCCGCGTTGTTGACCAGCAGATCGATGGGGTGCGTCCGGTCACCGAGACGCTTCTCGACCGCCTCGATGCCCTCGTCCGTGGCGAGGTCGGCGGTCAGCACCTCCGCCTCGATGCCGTGCAGGTCGTGGAGTTCGGTGGCCTGGCGGTGAAGGCGCTCGGTGTCGCGGGCCACCAGCACCAGGTTGTGGCCGCTTCCCACACCGACGGACTGGGAGGTCCCGCCCGCCGCCAGCCGCCGCGCGAACGCGGCGCCGATCCCCGCTGTCGCGCCCGTAATCAAAGCAGTCGTCATATGCGGCACGTTAGACGGTCGCGCGCCGGGCGCGAGCCCCCGTCCGGCCACCGGAAGCAGCTACCGGGCCCCGGCGTTCTCGGCGCTGTCCGTCCGGCCGCCGACGGCGCCGCTCCCGTACTTCGCCACGTACTCCCTCGCGGTCCTCAACTCCTCGACGTGCAGGGCCTCTCCGGCCGCCAGCACCCGCGGCAGCAGCTCGCGCTCCGTCGTCACGGCCCGGAAGGCGAGAGCCACCGTCACCTCGTGGTCGGGCCGGTGCACGATCTCGATCGGGTCGCCCGCGCGGATCCGACCGGGTGTCAGAACCCTGAAGTACGCCCCGGTGACGCCCTGTTGGGTGAAGCGCCGGACCCAGCCCTTCTCGCCGAGCCAGCCGCCGAACGTACGGCACGGAATCCGGCCGCTGGTCGCCTCCAGCACCAGATCCGGACCCACCCGCCAACGCTCCCCGATCTTCGTTCCGTTCAGGTCGAGACCGGACGTCGTCAAGTTCTCGCCGAAGCTGCCGTTGGCCAGGGGACGGCCCAACTCCCGCTCCCAGAAGTCCAGATCCTCGCGTGCGTACACATACACGGCCTGGTCGCTGCCGCCGTGATGGCGCAGATCACACACCGAGTCCCCGGCCAGACCGCTGGCGCCGACGCCCTTCGGGCCGGGATCGCTCACGGCGACCGGACCGTCCACCGGACGCTTGTCGATTCCGGTGGCGCCGCCGGGCGCGTCCGAGTACTCGACGGTCTTGGGCCGCCCCACATTCACGGTCAGAAGCTTCATGACGGGCACGCTAGCCCCCGGCGCACGCCCGCGCCTCTCAAATGGTTGACCCCGAATTTCTTCCTGCCCCCAAGCGCCCCTTATGTTTGAGGGGTGATCGAAGCCCGCCATCTCCGTGTCCTGCGCGCCGTCGCCGCCACCGGCTCGTTCTCCGCCGCGGCGCGGGAGCTGGGATGCACCCAGCCGGCCGTCAGTCAGCAGATGAAGGTCCTCGAAGCCTCGGTCGGTACGACCCTGCTGATCAGGACCAGCCGCGCGATGCGGCTCACGGAGGCCGGCGAGGCGCTCGTCCGGCACGCGACGGGCATCCTGTCGGGGCTCACGGCCGCCGAGGAGGAGGTCGCGGCCATCGCGGGCCTGCGCGCCGGGCGGGTCCGGCTGGTCTCGTTCCCCAGTGGCAGCTCCACGCTGGTCCCCGCCGCACTGGCCGCCCTGCGCGCCGCCCACCCGGGCACCCGCGTCTCGCTGGTCGACGCCGAACCGCCGCGCTCCGTCGAGATGCTGCGTGACGGCGACTGCGACGTGGCGCTGGCCTTCCGCTACGACTCCACCGGCGGCGCCGAGGAGTGGGACGACCTCGTCGTACGGCCACTGCTCACCGACCGGCTGGTGGGGCTGCTCCCCGAGGGGCACCGGCTGGCCGGCGCCGGGGCCGTCTCCATCGCGGACCTCGCCGACGAGTCCTGGATCGCGGGCTGCCCGCGCTGCCGTCACCAACTGGTGGACGCCTGCGAGAAGGCGGGCTTCACCCCACGTATCGACTTCGCGACGGACGACTACCCGGCGGTCATCGGTCTGGTCGGGGCCGGGCTGGGGGTCGCGTTCCTGCCGGAGCTGGCCATGGAGTCGGTGCTGCCGAAGGCCGCTCGTACGGTCACCGTCGAGCCCGCCGTCCGGCGCGAGATCGTCGCGCTCACGCTGCCCGATCTGGCGCGGGTCCCGGCGGTGGCGGCCACGCTCGACCAACTGGAACGGGCCGCGTCGCGCTGACGCCCGCGTAAAGGGACCCGCCGCCCTCCCGCTCTCCCGTCGAAGTCCGTGTCGTGACCGCTCCGACGGGAGCGCGGTGAGCGGCTGAGCGGGTGAGCGCCGTGAGTCCGGCAGGCGCGCGAGGCGCGGGAAACGCAGAGAGTGCAGGAACGTTTCTTCGAATGTTTGTCGCAGGTCAGGCGCGGCCCGGCCCGTTGGCCCCCGAGGTCGCGATCAGCCGGGTGCGCGCGCGCCCCATCAGCTCTTCGCGTTCGTCCTCCGTCAGCCCGCCCCACACGCCGTACGGCTCCCGTACCGCCATCGCGTGCGCCGCGCACTGCGCGCGGACCGGGCATCTCATGCAGACCTCTTTTGCCGAGGTTTCGCGGGCGCTGCGTGCCGCGCCCCTCTCTCCCTCCGGGTGAAAGAACAGCGAGCTGTCGACGCCACGACAGGCCGCGAGGAGCTGCCAGTCCCACAGATCTGCGTTCGGTCCGGGAAGGCGGGAGAAATCTGCCATTGCTCTTGTCCCCTTGAATCCGTGGAGGCGGATACGGGCCGCCAGGGCGTGAGATGTGCCCCAGAGCGCCGGGTGCGAGCCCGACGCGTCGACCACATCGTGCTCACGACCGTACATCTCCTGTGTAAGTAGATGTAAATATGACTCATTGGGAATCTAGCCACAGACACCAGTAAAAGGGAAGAAAAAGGCGCTAAATGGGGCATGGCTCAGAGTGATCGAAGGATCACCTGCGAGGCTCTGCTCTGTGTGCGCCTCCTCACGTAGAGTGCCGAAGGCGATTCCGGACCCGTAACTCTTTCGAGTGACCGTCGTTGAGTGGTCGAGGCGGTTGAAGGAAGAAGCGATCGGGCACATGTCCGATGGCGTCAATCGCACAGGTGACCACATGTACTCAGCCTGGAGGCTCAAGGTGACGCGCATCAGCTGCGGAGGACGGCCATGACATCCGTCCTCGTCTGCGACGACTCCCCGCTTGCCCGAGAGGCGCTGCGCCGCGCGGTTGCGACCGTGCCCGGCGTCGAACGAGTGACGACCGCGGCCAACGGTGAGGAAGTTCTCCGCCGCTGGGGCGCCGACCGCTCGGACCTGATTCTGATGGACGTACGCATGCCCGGTCTGGGCGGCGTCGAGACCGTCCGCCGGCTGCTGTCCGCCGATCCGGGCGCCCGGATCATCATGCTCACGGTCGCCGAGGATCTGGACGGTGTCGCACTCGCGGTCGCCGCCGGTGCCCGCGGCTATCTGCACAAGGACGCGTCCCGCGCGGAGTTGCGCGCGACGGTCACCCAGGCCCTCGCCGACCCGACGTGGCGGCTCGCCCCGCGCCGGCTCAGGTCGGCCGAGATGGGCGCCGCCCCCACGCTCACCGCGCGGGAGATCCAGGTGCTCGAAGGCATGAGCCACGGCCGGTCGAACGCGGAGATCGGGCGTGAGCTGTTCCTCTCGGAGGACACGGTCAAGACGCACGCCCGGCGTCTGTTCAAAAAGCTCGGAGCCTCGGACCGCGCCCATGCCGTGGCCCTCGGATTCCGCTGGGGTCTCGTCCGTTAGACCCTGGTCGGGGCCGTACGGGCAGCTCGTCCGGACAGCCGCCGGAACCCCGTCCGCCGTGCGGTGGACGGGGCGGCGGAGAGGGTCGTCGGTGCCCGTACGCCACAGTTTCCCGCCCGATGCCGCATCCTTGAGTTGTGGAGTTCCTCGGGGACGAGTCGGGCGAGCGGAAGGGGAGGGCGCAGGAGATGAGTTCCGGCGCACCTGCTCATAACGCTTCGGTGCACAACTACGAACGCGGTGCCACGGATCAGCAGCCGCCGAGGCACCATGGTCCGATGCGCGAGGACGAGACCACGGTGATCGGTGCGCTCGTTCACCGTGCCGTCGACGGGGACGGGCAGGCGACGCACGATCTCCTGGCCCATGTGCATCCCCTCGCGCTGCGCTACTGCCGCACCCGGCTGAACCGACTGCCGGGTGACGCCCGCCACTTCGTGGAGGACCTCGCGCAGGAGGTCTGCGTCGCCGTCCTGATGGCGCTGCCGCGCTACAAGGACACCGGCAGGCCCTTCGAAGCCTTCGTCTTCGCCATCGCCGCGCACAAGGTCGCCGATCTCCAGCGGGCCGCCATGCGGCACCCGGGCTCGACGGCGGTGCCCTCGGACGAGATGCCCGAGCGGCCCGACGACTCCCTCGGCCCGGAGGAGCGCGCGCTGCTCAGCAGCGACGCCGAGTGGGCCAAGAAGCTCCTCGCCAACCTCCCGGACAACCAGCGCGAGCTGCTGGTGCTGCGGGTCGCCGTGGGGCTGACCGCCGAGGAGACCGGCCAGATGCTGGGGATGTCGCCCGGCGCCGTACGGGTCGCGCAGCACCGCGCGCTCAGCAGACTGCGCGCGCTGGCCGAGCAGTAACCGGGGAGCGGCCGAGCGGCGGCCGGGCACAGAGCGGCGCGGGAGCGTGGAATTCGACGCCCCCGCTTCCCGTTAGCATGGGCATCCGCACCGATCAAGGCCATTGGGGAAGGTGTCATGACTGCATACGTCGACGGAGTGCCCGAGAAGTTCGCGACGCTCGGGCTGACATACGACGACGTGCTGCTGCTGCCCGGCGCTTCGGAAGTCCTGCCGAACCAGGTGGACACCACGTCCCTGGTCTC
Organism: Streptomyces panacea; assembly: GCF_040560175.1. Lineage (NCBI taxonomy): Bacteria > Bacillati > Actinomycetota > Actinomycetes > Kitasatosporales > Streptomycetaceae > Streptomyces > Streptomyces panacea. Next base: position 11,259 of record NZ_JARJHW010000082.1, on the reverse strand, counting down.
CCGGAACGTCAGGGTGAATCTCCCCCTGCTCTCCGCCGCGATGGACAAGGTCACCGAGGCCCGCATGGCGATCGCCATGGCACGGCAGGGTGGCGTCGGCGTGTTGCACCGCAATCTCTCCATCGCCGACCAGGCCAACCAGGTCGACCTCGTGAAGCGCTCCGAGTCCGGCATGGTCACCGACCCGATCACCGTCCGCCCCGACGCGACACTCGGCGAGGCGGACGAACTCTGCGCCAAGTTCCGGATCAGCGGCGTCCCGGTCACCGACGCCGGGGGCAAGCTCCTGGGCATCGTCACCAACCGTGACATGGCCTTCGAGTCGGACCGCGCACGCCAGGTGCGCGAGGTCATGACCCCGATGCCGCTCGTCACCGGCAAGGTCGGCATCTCCGGCGTGGACGCCATGGAGCTGCTGCGCCGCCACAAGATCGAGAAGCTGCCGCTCGTCGACGACAAGGGCACCCTCAAGGGCCTCATCACGGTCAAGGACTTCGTCAAGGCCGAGAAGTACCCGAACGCGGCCAAGGACGGCGAGGGCAGGCTGCTCGTCGGCGCCGCCGTCGGCGCCAGCCCCGAGGCGCTGGAGCGGTCCCAGGCGCTGGTCGCGGCCGGGGTGGACTTCCTGGTCGTGGACACCTCGCACGGTCACAACAGCAACGCGCTGAGCTGGATGTCCAAGATCAAGTCGAGCGTCCCGGTGGACGTCATCGGCGGGAACGTGGCCACCCGCGACGGCGCCCAGGCGCTGATCGACGCGGGCGTGGACGGGGTGAAGGTCGGCGTCGGGCCCGGCTCGATCTGTACGACGCGTGTCGTCGCCGGCATCGGCGTCCCCCAGGTCACCGCGATCTACGAGGCCGCGGTGGTCTGCCAGGCGGCGGGCGTCCCGGTCATCGGTGACGGCGGCCTCCAGTACTCGGGCGACATCGGCAAGGCGCTCGCGGCCGGCGCGTCCACGGTGATGCTCGGCAGCCTGCTCGCGGGCTGTGAGGAGTCGCCGGGTGAGCTCCAGTTCATCAACGGCAAGCAGTTCAAGTCGTACCGCGGGATGGGATCGCTCGGCGCGATGCAGTCGCGCGGCCAGGGCCGTTCGTACTCGAAGGACCGCTACTTCCAGGGCGAGGTGTCCGCGGACGACAAGCTGGTCCCCGAGGGCATCGAGGGCCAGGTGCCCTACCGGGGCCCCCTGAGCGCCGTACTGCACCAGCTCATCGGCGGCCTGCGGCAGACCATGGGATATGTGGGAGCGGCCTCCATCGACGAGATGGAGCGCAAGGGCCGGTTCGTCCGGATCACCGCGGCCGGGCTCAAGGAGAGCCACCCGCACGACATCCAGATGACGGTCGAGGCGCCGAACTACACCGGTCGCTGACGACCCGCTCTTCGGTGAGGGGCGGTCCCGTTCATCTCGGGACCGCCCCTCACCGGTGTGCCGGGCCGGGTCGGGGATACTGAAGCCGCAGACGTAGAGGAAAGGCCACACATCGTGACTGAGATCGAGATCGGCCGCGGCAAGCGCGGACGCCGGGCGTACGCCTTCGACGACATCGCCGTTGTCCCCAGCCGGCGCACCCGCGACCCGAAGGAGGTCTCGATCGCCTGGCAGATCGACGCCTACCGCTTCGAGCTGCCGTTCCTGGCCGCCCCCATGGACTCCGTGGTCTCGCCGAGCACGGCGATCCGCATCGGTGAGCTGGGCGGTCTCGGCGTACTCAACCTCGAAGGTCTGTGGACCCGTTACGAGGACCCGCAGCCGCTGCTGGACGAGATCGCCGAGCTGGACGAGGCGACCGCCAACCGCAGGCTCCAGGAGATCTACTCCGCGCCGATCCAGGAAGAGCTGATCGGCCGGCGCATCAAGGAGGTGCGCGACTCGGGCGTGGTCACGGCCGCCGCGCTCTCGCCGCAGCGCACCGCGCAGTTCTCCAAGGCCGTTGTGGACGCCGGGGTGGACATCTTCGTCATCAGGGGGACGACGGTCTCCGCCGAGCACGTCTCGGGCGCTGCCGAGCCGCTGAACCTGAAGCAGTTCATCTACGAGCTGGACGTCCCGGTCATCGTCGGCGGCTGCGCCACGTACACCGCGTCGCTGCACCTGATGCGCACCGGCGCGGCCGGTGTGCTGGTGGGCTTCGGCGGCGGGGCCGCGCACACCACCCGTAACGTGCTGGGCATCCAGGTGCCGATGGCGACGGCGGTCGCGGACGTGGCCGCCGCCCGGCGCGACTACATGGACGAGTCCGGCGGCCGGTACGTGCACGTGATCGCCGACGGTGGCGTGGGCTGGTCCGGCGACCTGCCCAAGGCCGTGGCGTGCGGGGCCGACGCGGTGATGATGGGCTCCCCGCTGGCGCGGGCGAACGACGCGCCGGGCAAGGGGCACCACTGGGGTATGGAGGCCGTCCACGAGGACGTGCCGCGTGGCAAGTTGGTGGACCTGGGCATCGTCGGGACGACCGAGGAGGTCCTGACCGGCCCCTCGCACAGCCCGGACGGGTCGATGAACTTCTTCGGCGCGCTCAAGAGGGCGATGGCGACGACCGGCTACAGCGAGCTGAAGGAGTTCCAGCGCGTCGAGGTGACGGTCGCGGACTCGCAGCACAGCCGCTGACCGCTACCGCGTGTGGTGATCGGCGGGTGGCCCGGACCGTACGCGGTCCGGGCCGTTTCGCGGTCGGTAGAGTGCGCGGGTGGTGAACCAACGCGAGCGGATCCTCGCTGAACTCGGCGTCAAGACGACCATCGTGCCCAAGGTCGAGATCCGGCGACGGGTCGACTTCCTGAAGGACTATCTGCGCTCCACCCCCGCCAAGGGCTATGTGCTCGGGATCAGCGGCGGCCAGGACAGCACGCTGGCCGGCAGACTGTGCCAGCTGGCGAGTGAGGAACTGCGCGCGGAGGGGCACGAGTGTGTCTTCGTCGCGGTGCGACTGCCCTACGGCGTACAGGCCGACGAGGACGACGCGCGGATCGCGCTGGAGTTCATCCGGCCCGACCGGTCGATCGAGGTGAACGTCAAGCCGAGCGCGGACGCCGTCGGCGCCGAGTCGGCCCTCGGGCTGCGGGAGCTGCTGGGCGACGAGCCCCGGCTGCGGGATTTCGTACGCGGCAACATAAAGGCCCGCGAGCGCATGGTGATCCAGTACTCGATCGCCGGGCAGCTGGGGCTGCTCGTCGTGGGGACCGACCACGCGGCGGAGGCGGTGACCGGCTTCTTCACCAAGTACGGCGACGGCGGTGTGGACATCACCCCGCTTACCGGGCTGACGAAGCGTCAGGGAGCAGCTCTGCTGGGGGAGTTGGGCGCACCGGCGAGTGTCTGGGAGAAGGTGCCGACCGCCGACCTGGAGGACGACCGGCCCGCGCTGCCCGACGAGGAGGCCCTGGGGCTCACGTACGCCGAGCTCGACGACTACCTGGAGGGCGTCGACGTCACGCCGGATCTGGCGGCGAAGGTGGAGTCGGTGTATCGCGCGACCCGGCACAAGCGGGCCGTACCGGTCACGCCGCTCGACGACTGGTGGCGGGGCTGATCGCGCGCCGGTCACGCTGATCGCGCGCGGCAGGTGCGCCGCACGCGATCAGGCGAGAGGCGTCAGGCCTTCTTGGCGCCCGAGAACGCCGCGAACGCGGCGAGGGCGAGGAAGAGGAACGTCATCACGTCCTTGCTCGCGTTCCACACATCGGTCAGCAGGCTGAAGTTGTCGAACAGCATCTCCGTCACCGGTACACCGAACTCCTCGGCCGCGATGATCGCGATGCCGAAGATCTGCCCCAGGTACACCGCTGCCAGCGCGAGTACGGCGCTGACCACGCCGAGGATCGGGTTGCGGCCGCCGACCTTGCCCGCGACCAGACCGATGACGAAGCCGACGCCGATCGCGGCGAAGTTGATCTCGCTCTCGATGGCACCGGCGATGCCGCCGTAGATCGCGGCGGCGGCGATGGCGGTGCCCGCGGCGGCGGCCAGACCGAGGCCCAGGGCGTCGCGGACCGGCGGGGCCGGCGCGAAGGGGTTGCCGGGGCCCCCGGCGAACGGGTTTCCGGAGCCGGGCGGCACGGGGCCGCCGGGGCCGTTGGCGAACGGGTTTCCGGGCGGTGGAACGGACTGGCTCATGTGAAGGATCCCCCAAGGAATGCCCGCACCTTTGTGCGAGCGCCCTGGACCATAGCAGTCCGGTACGACACCGTCGTAGGCAATTGCCGGACCGCGGAGGGCTGGTGGGCCGCCGCGTCAGAGCCGGTACGCCGCGCCCGCCGGGCTCGCGCCTCTGGTGTCGAGCAGCAACTGGGCCTTCACGGCGAGACCTTGGAGGTCGTACGTACGGTGGTGCTGGAGCAGCACCGTCAGATCGGCGTGCGCCGCGGCCTCGTAAAGAGAGTCGGCGCGCGGCACCGGCAGATCGCGTACACGCCAGTCGGGGACGTGCGGATCGTGGTAGCTGACGGTCGCGCCCAGGTCCATCAAGCGGCAGGCGATCTCGGTGGCCGGTGAGCCCTCCTGGTCGGCGTGGTCCTGCTTGTAGGTGACGCCGAGCAGCAGGACGCGGGCGCCGCGCGCGGACTTGCCGTGCTCGTTGAGGAGCGTGGCGGAGCGCTGGATCACGTACTGCGGCATACGCGTGTTGATCTCCTGGGCGAGGCCGACCATCCGCAGCGGGTGGCCGGGGGTGCGGCCCGCGTGCGGGAGGTAGCTGGGGTCCATGGGGACGCCGTGGCCGCCCACTCCGGGGCCGGGGCGGAAGGCCTGGAAGCCGAACGGCTTGGTCTCGGCGCACCGGATGACGTCCCAGAGGTCGACTCCGAGGTCGTGGCAGAGCACGGCCATCTCGTTGACCAGGGCGATGTTGACGTGCCGGAAGTTGGTTTCGAGGAGCTTGACGGTCTCGGCCTCGCGCGGCCCGCGCGCGCGGACCACCTTGTCGGTGAGGCGTCCGTAGAAGGCGGCCGCCGATTCGGTGCAGGCGGGGGTGAGTCCGCCGATCACCTTGGGGGTGTTGGTGAGGCCGTGGGTGCGGCGGCCGGGGTCGAGGCGGCCGGGGGAGTACGCCAGGTGGAAGTCGCGTCCGGCGCGCAGGCCCGAGCCCTCTTCGAGGATGGTGCGCAGGAATCCCTCCGTGGTGCCGGGGCCCGCCGGTGATTCGAGCAGCACGGTGGTGTGCGGGCGCAGCCGGGCGGCCAGGGCGCGGGCGGCCTCGCCGACAGCGGTGAGGTCGAGGGTGCGGTCGGGGCCCAGCGGGGTGGGCGCGCAGATGACGGCGGTACGGACCCGGCCCAGCTCGGTCGGATTGGTGGTGGGCCGGAAGCCGCCGGAGAGCATGCGCCGGACGTCGGAGGCGGTGAGCGAGCCGTCGACGGGGGTGCGGCCCGCGGCCAGTTCGGCCACGGGCCGTGGATCGGAGTCGTAGCCGATGGTCTCGATGCCGGCGGCCACGGCGGCCTGGGCGAGGGGCAGGCCGAGATGGCCGAGTCCGATGACGGCGAGGTCTGCGGGCATGTGGGCCGTCCTTTCCCATAACCGGAGGGGACAGAGGGCGCAACCCGTGTGGACAGAACGAGCAAGCGCAATGTCAGACTAGGCGTAAATATGACCGATATGCGTCATTACATGGCCGGACATGGAGTGACATGTCTGCGGATTTAACAGGCCCGATCCGATCTTCAAGTGGTGTTGTCCACAGGCGGTGGCTGAAGTCGGTGAGTGCGGACAGAATCGAAGTGCCAGAACAACACGGGGGCGACGGGAGGCAGCGGTGAGGACAGCGACACTGGGACCGGAGGAGCGCGCCACGGCTCTGGCGGAGATGGCCGAGCGTGAACTGGACGTGTTGGTCGTGGGCGCGGGCGTGGTCGGCGCCGGCACCGCGCTCGACGCGGTGACACGCGGACTCTCGACGGGGCTCGTGGAGGCCCGCGACTGGGCCTCCGGCACATCGAGCCGGTCGAGCAAGCTGATCCACGGCGGGCTGCGCTATCTGGAGATGCTCGACTTCGGGCTTGTCAGGGAGGCGCTCAAGGAGCGCGGACTGCTGCTGGAGCGGCTGGCACCGCATCTGGTGAAGCCGGTGCCGTTCCTCTACCCGTTGCAGCACAAGGGCTGGGAGCGGCTCTACGCCGGATCGGGCGTCGCGCTGTACGACGCGATGTCGTTCTCGTCAGGCCACGGCCGGGGCCTGCCGACGCATCGGCATCTCTCCCGCCGCAACGCGTTGCGCGTGGCCCCGGCGCTCAAGAAGGACGCCCTGGTCGGCGCCTTGCAGTACTACGACGCGCAGATGGACGACGCGCGCTACGTGGCCACGCTGGTGCGTACGGCCGCGAGCTACGGCGCGCACGTCGCCAGCAGGGCCCGTGTGGTCGGCTTCCTGCGCGAGGGCGAGCGGGTCGTCGGGGCCCGCGTGCGGGACGTGGACGGCGCCGGGGAGTACGAGATCCGGGCGAAGCAGATCGTCAACGCGACGGGGGTGTGGACGGACGACACCCAGGCGTTGATCGGCGAGCGCGGACAGTTCCACGTCCGGGCCTCGAAGGGCATCCACCTGGTCGTCCCCAAGGACCGCATCCACTCCTCGACCGGGCTGATCCTGCGGACCGAGAAGTCGGTGCTCTTCGTCATCCCGTGGGGCAGGCACTGGATCGTGGGCACCACCGACACCGACTGGGACCTCGACAAGGCGCATCCGGCGGCCTCCAGCGCGGACATCGACTATCTCCTCGAACACGTCAACTCGGTCCTCGCCGTACCGCTGACGCGTGACGACGTGGAGGGGGTGTACGCGGGGCTGCGCCCGCTGCTGGCGGGCGAGTCCGACGCGACGAGCAAGCTGTCGCGCGAGCACACGGTGGCGCACCCGGTGCCGGGCATGGTCGTCGTGGCCGGCGGCAAGTACACGACGTACCGGGTCATGGCCAAGGATGCGGTGGACGAGGCGGTGCACGGTCTCGACCAGCGGGTGGCGGGCTGCGTGACGGAGGACACCCCGCTGCTCGGCGCCGAGGGCTACCGCGCCCTGTGGAACGCGCGGGCGGGCATAGCCGCGCGGACCGGACTCCATGTGGTCCGGGTGGAGCATCTGCTCAACCGCTACGGGGCGATGGTCGAGGAGCTGCTGGAGCTGATCGCGGCCGACCCCGGACTCGGCGAGCCGCTGGGCGCCGCCGAGGACTATCTGCGCGCCGAGGTCGTGTACGCGGCGTCGCACGAGGGGGCACGCCATCTCGACGACGTCCTGACGAGGCGGACGCGCATCTCGATCGAGACGTTCGACCGGGGGACGCGCAGCGCGCGCGAGTGCGCGGAGCTGATGGCGCCGGTGCTCGGCTGGGACAAGGACCAGATCGAGAAGGAGGTCGAGCACTACCGCAAGCGGGTGGAGGCGGAGCGCGAGTCGCAGCGCCAGCCGGACGACCTGACGGCGGACGCGGCGAGGCTCGGGGCGCCGGACATCGTGCCGCTGTAGGGCCTGCGGCGGGGCGGCGGCGGGGGCGGCCGGGAGGTTTCGGCGGGAGGGTCCCACCGAGAGATCCGCCGAGACACGGGACCGCTGCGCCGGGGCTTTTGGGGTGAGTTGAGGCGGGTGGGGCGCCCGGTGCGATCCTTTACGGGATTGTTCCGGGCGCGCCTGTTCGAGCCCCGAACAGGGTCATGACCAGCGGCGCTATCCACCCGGCCCCGTCCAACGGCCCCGCGCCGGAGTCCGCTTGGGCCTTCGTACCGGCGGATGGCGGACCCGGGAGCATCGCATGCCCCGGAGTGAGGGACAATGGAGGCTCTGTCAGGGCGCGTTACTGCGCCGCGCGCGGGCAGGCGCCAGGCGCGGGACATGAGGGATCGCAGAGGGGACGCATGGCGGAGGCGGAGCAGTCGCGGGACACGGCGCGGGACCCCGAGAACGACACGGACGGCACGGAGCGGGCAGTCGACGCGAGCCCTGAGGGGCGTCTTCTCGCCGGACGGTACCGGCTCGGTGCGGTGCTCGGCCGCGGCGGGATGGGCACGGTCTGGCGGGCCGTCGACGAGACGCTGGGTCGCACGGTCGCCGTCAAGGAGCTGCGCTTTCCCACCAGCATCGACGAGGACGAGAAGCGCCGCCTGATCACGCGCACGCTGCGCGAGGCCAAGGCGATCGCCCGCATCCGTAACAACGGGGCGGTCACGGTCTACGACGTCGTCGACGAGGACGACCGGCCGTGGATCGTCATGGAGCTCATCGAGGGCAAGTCCCTCGCCGAGGTCGTGCGCGAGGACGGGATCCTGACCCCGAGGCGCGCCGCCGAGGTCGGGCTCGCGGTCCTCGACGTGCTGCGCTCGGCGCACCGCGAGGGCATCCTGCACCGCGACGTGAAGCCGTCCAACGTGCTGATCGCCGAGGACGGCCGCGTCGTCCTCACCGACTTCGGCATCGCACAGGTGGAGGGCGACCCGTCGGTCACCTCGACCGGCATGCTCGTCGGCGCGCCCTCGTACATCTCTCCGGAGCGCGCCCGCGGCAAGAAGCCCGGCCCCGCCGCCGACCTCTGGTCGCTGGGCGGACTGATCTACGCGTCGGTGGAGGGCTGCCCTCCGTACGACAAGGGCTCGGCCATCGCGACCCTCACCGCCGTCATGACCGAACCGCTCGACCCGCCGAAGAACGCGGGCGCGCTGGAGGAGGTCATCTACGGCCTGCTGGCCAAGGACCCGGCGCTGCGGCTCGACGACGCGGGCGCGCGGGCGCTGCTCCAGGACGTCATCGACACCCCCGACCCCTCGGAGCTGCCCGAACCGGCGGCCGACGCGACCCGGGTCGTGGCGCTGCCGCCGCTTCCCCCGGAGCCCGAGGCCCGCGCCAAGGGCAGGACCAAGGAAGCCGCCGCGAGCGGAGGCGTCTCCGGTAAGACCGGGCCGAAGCCGGGCAAGGCGGTGGGCGCCGGCGCCGGCGCGGGAGCCGTGGGCACGGTCACCGCCGCGTCGCCGTCCGCACCCGCGGCCACACCGGACGGGGGCACCGCACGGACCACGGCCACGCGGGCGTCGCTCACCGATGTCGTCCCGCGCCGTACGTTGATGATCATCGCGGGGGTCGTCGTGCTGGCGATCCTCGCCGTCGTCCTGGCGGTCGCCCTCAACGGTGACTCGGACGGCGCGGCCAAGGGCGACGCGGGCAAGGACGACACCGCCGCGTCGGCCGGGGCCACGGCGGGTGGCGACGCCAAGGACGGCTCAGGCGGCACGGCGGGCCAGGACAAGCAGCAGGATTCGGCCAAGGACAGCAAGGACAGTAAGGACAGCGGCGGCGCCAACGCGACCGACGGCTCGTCGTCCGACGGCGAACCGGGCACGGACAACTCGGGACCCGGTTCCGGCGACTCGGACTCCGGCCGCGGTTCCGGCGGCAAGGGCCTGCCCGACGACTTCAAGACGGTCACGGACAAGCAGTTCCGCTTCTCCATGGCGATGCCAGACGACTTCAGGCGCACCGATATCGCCGGACAGAGTTCGGGCGGCATCTACAACGAGGACGGTGGATTCCCCCGTATCCAGGTGGACTTCAACGCCAAGCCGACCAACGACGCGAAGCGCGCCTGGGACCAGCTCGAAGCCCAGATAAAGAACAGCATGGGCAACTACAAGGGCCTCGGTATCAAGTCCGTGGAATTCAACGGGTATCCGACCGTGGCCGACTGGGGATTCGAACGCGATCAGAGCGGCGAGCGGGTGCGGGTGCTGAACCGAGGCTTCAAGGTCGACGCCACCCACGGCTACGCGATCATGATCACCTGCAAGGCCGACGAGTGGGACGACGACGAGTGCCGGACGCTCCGTGAGACGGCGTACAGCACTTTCAAGCCGACGGACTGACGTCGGGGCACCGGAGACGCCCTCGGCGCGAACGTGTCGCGATGGCGTGAACTCGCGGGCGGTACGACCCGTTCCGGTGATTGATGCGACTGTCTGTGAAAGCGGCCCGCATCATGACCGGAACGGGGCGGTGGCCGGTAGGCGCACGGCCTGCCGGTGCGTACGGGCCCAGGTTGCCGGGAAGGTTAAGAGCTGTGTTGCGGTGACCGGCGGCATATTTGAGTGCGGCCACGTATCGTGAGAAGTCGCGGACCGTACGCAGTCACAATGGGCCGGTAAACGACCGGAATTGGCGGTTTCGCGAGGTCTCCGAGGATCCGGAGACCCAGGGACAGCGCGCGTGTGGGAGGCGTCGTGGACGACTACGCGGGACGGGTACTCGCCGACCGCTACCGCCTGCCCCTGCCTCCGTCCGACGAGTTCGATCTCGTCGAGACGCGTGCGTTCGACACGTACAGCGGGCAGGAAGTCCTCGTCAGGCAAGTGCCGTTGCCGGAGGTCGTGGACGCCGAGATGGTCGACCCGGACGGCGCCGCGACCACGCGGCGGGTCTCCGGCCGTACGACACGCAGGCCCACGGACCCGGCGGTTCGGCGCGCCATCGAGGCCGCCCAGAGCGCCGCCCAGATCCCCGACCACCCGCGGCTCGACCAGGTCTTCGACGTCTTCGCCGAGGGCGGGTCGCTGTGGATAGTGAGTGAACTGGTCGCGGCCAGGCCGCTGGCCGCCCTCCTCGCGGAGAAGCCGCTCAACCCCTACCGCGCGGCCGAGATCGCCTCGGACGTGCTCACCGCCGTACGGGTGCTGCACGCCCACGGCTGGACCCACCGCAACATCACCATCCGCACGGTGCTCGTCTGCGACGACGGACGCGTGGTGCTCACCGGCCTCGCGGCCGGCGCGGCCGAGGAGGCGCTCTGCGGCTACATGCCGGTGCCCGCGACGCCCGAGGGAGGCGGATTCGAGGCCGGTTACCGTCCCGCCGGAGAGATCCCCGGGCCCGTTCCCGGCATCGGACACGAGCCCGGCCCCGAGCCGGGCCCGGGCATCGGTGACGGTGTGGAGACATCGGGCGTGCCGATCGGCGGCCCGGGTGCCACGGGCATCCACGGTGGCCGGACAGGCGCCCCGGAGGCGCTGCCCCCGGGGACCGGCGCGCTGGGTGTGCCGGTCGGACCGGCGTCGCCGGGCCGTGCGGCGCTGGAGACGGCCCGCTCGGCCGACGGGACGTACGGCGACGGGACGTACGGTGACCGGTCGTACGGCGACGGCACCTACGGCGAGCGGTCTTACGGCGAAGTCCCTTACGGGACGGACGCGTTCGGCCGACCCACGGGTGACACCGGGACCGGCACCGAAGGTGGCCAGGACGACCCGGACACCTCGGGTGGTACGGGAGCGGCCCCCGTCGTCCC
>NZ_JARJHW010000081.1:0-31378 GCF_040560175.1 Streptomyces panacea | reverse complement strand
TCGGGGGCCTCGCCGAGCCGCAGGCCGGTGGGCGTGGAGTGGTCGACAAGCAGAGCGCGCATGGGAGGACGCCTTTCCTGGAGGACTCGACCTCTAATCTGCCACTGAGTGGCATACGCGCACAAGCGGCATTCGCTTCTCCGGTACGGTGGGGTCATGAGCACCGCGCAACCCGGGTCCCCCGCCTCGTCCCCGCCGCTCCCTCTGCCACTTCGCGAGCGCAAGAAGCGGCGCACCCGCCAGCTCCTGGTGGACACCTCCCTGGAGCTGTTCACCGAGCGCGGCTTCGGCAAGGTGACACTCGACGAGCTGTGCGACGCCGTGGAGGTCTCCAAGCGCACGTTCTTCCGCTACTTCACCAGCAAGGAAGACGTGGCGATGGCCCCGACGCAGGACCTGTGGCTGACGTTCCTGGACGTACTCGAAACGGCCGATCTCGAAACCGCCGACCTCGCGGCCGGCGAACGCGACCCCACCGACCGGCCGTTGCTGCGGCTGATCCAGGACGCCCTGCTCACGGCGCTGGACCGGACGACCACCGACGACTGGAGCCAGCGCGTCCTGCTCAGCTACAACCTGACCGAGCGGACGCCCTCGATGGACGCGCACGGCCTTCACTTCTGCGACCGCACCACCCGCACGGCGCTGGCCACCCTGCACCGCCGCCTCGACATCCCCGACCCCCTGGACCTCCGCCCCCGGCTGGCCCTGGACATGCTCGTCGCCGCGTTCCACTGCGCCCTGACGACATGGGCGGCCACGTCCGGCACCACCTCCGACACCACCTCCGGCGCCGCACGCGAACCCGAAGCCCTGTCCGCCCACACCCGCCGCGCCTTCACGGCCCTGGCTGCGGCCCCCACCTTTCCGGTGACACCCCGTCAGGACGCCTCTTCGGCGTTCTAACGTTCAGAGGGACGCCGCGCCGCGGCGCAGCGCGCGGGCGCACAGCCCGATGACGGTGGCGTTGACCAGCGCGCCGAGAACGACGGCGACGACGATCATCGCGGTGTTGTCCGGCAACGCGAACAGCACCAAGCTCGCCGGGGCGGTGGCGAGAATCGGGATGACGCCCGCCATGGACTCGTCCGTGCTGTCGGCGGCGCTCACCACGAACGCCCACACGAGCAGGACGGCGCAGACGGCGAGGTAGACGAGGGCGAAGAGGTCGCCGAGCGCGTGGCGCAGACGGTGCGAGACGGAAGCGGAAGCGGAAGCGGGCACGGCGATGCACTCCTTGATAGTGACGGGCTGTGTCGGTCGTGTCGTTGAGGCTTGTCGTTGAGGCTTGTTGTTGGGGCTTGTCGTTCAGGCGCCGGGCGGGTTCGGGCGGGCGAGGCCGAGGTCGTACGCGAGGATCGTGGCCTGCACCCGGTCGCGCAGTTCGAGTTTGCGAAGCACCGCGTTCACATGGGACTTCACGGTGCCGACGGTGATGCCGAGTTCCGCCGCGATCTCCGTGTTGTTGAGTCCGGCCGCGACCAGGGTGAGGACGAATCGCTCCCGGCCCGTCAGGCTGTCCAGCTCACGGAGACCGCTGCCGGCCCGGATCCCGGCGCCCGCTCCGGACGCGTAGTGGCCGATGAGGCGACGGGTCGCGGACGGCGCGAGGACGCTCTCGCCGCCGGCCACCACCCGGATGCCGTTCAGCAGTTCGGGGGCGTACACGTCCTTGAGCAGGAATCCGGAGGCGCCGGCGCGCAGCGCGTCGAAGACGTACGCGTCGAGGTCGAAGGTGGTCAGCACCAGGACACGGGGCGCGTTCGGTCGGCCGGTGATGATCCGGGTGGCGGCGATGCCGTCCAGTCCGGGCATCCGTACGTCCATGACGATCACGTCGGGCGCCAGTTCTTCGGCGAGACGTACGGCGGCTGCGCCGTCGGCGGCCTCGCCGACGACCGTCATGTCCTCCTCGGCGTCGATCACGGCGGCGAACCCCGCCCGTACGACGCCCTGATCGTCCACGACCAGCACATCGAGGCTCGTCGGCCGACTCATCGGTCCCTCTTCTCGTCGCATTGAGCGAGTGGCAGCCGGAGGTGGACCGGGCCCGGCGGGGCGGTGGTCAGGGTGCCGCCGAGCGCCGCGACACGGGCCGCCAGCCGCTCCCGTACGACGGGCAGGGCCGCGCGCGGCACCCCGCCGGCCGCGAGCGTCAACATGTCGTTCTCCACGTCGAGTTCGAGCGTGGCGGGCTCCTGGCCGCCGACCGAGAGCACCGTCTCGGCGACGTGGTAGGCGGCCAGGTCCACCGCGGTGGGCAGCCGCTCCGGTACGCGGTCGGTCAGCCGTATCTCCACGTCACGGCCGGTCGCCCGGCACTGGTGGGCGAGCAGGTCGAGGGCCTGGAGGGTGGGCTGTGGGCGCAGTTCGGGCTCGGTCTCGCCCGCTCGTACGGTGTCGAGCAGGGCGCGCATCGCCGCCAGGGCCTCGCGGGCGCGTTCGGCGGTGGCGTCGAGCCGGCCCGCCTCCGCCTCCGCGACCATGTCGGTGGTGCGCGACAGCACGGTGGTCTCCAGTCCGGCGGCGATCCTCCGGCGCTCGGCCCACGCGTCCCGTACGGCCTCGCCGGTCCAGACGGCGAGGCGTTCCTCCCGGGTGCCCCGGGCTGCCCGGTCGCGCCGCCCACGCAGGGTTCCGCCCCATCGGGCCGCGCCGATCGCCAGGGACACCCCGGCGACGGCGTACGCGATGACCGCCCAGACGGGGACGGTCGTGCCCCGGTCCAGGACGGCGGCGCTGACGGCGCTCGCGTGTACGGCCACGGACAGGGACACGGCGCCGATCACGTGGCTCCACCGACGGCCTTCCGGCTCGTTACGGGCCGCGTCCGCGGCGAGCGCCACGCAGGTGGCGAACATGCTCAGCGCGGGCGGCAGCAGGACCGGACCGGCGTACTCGCCCGCGGCCATCGCCACCGGCCAGAGCGGGGCCAGACCGAACAGGACACCGAGGGCGACCCGAGGCGCCCTCCGCAGCCACAGCAGCGCGACGGCCTGCGCCGCCGCCAACAGCGCGAACAGCAGGCCCGCGGACACCTGCGACCCGCTCGACGCGGTCTCCGACCGGATGACCAGCGTCGGGAGCAGCGGCTGAAGGCAGATGCCGACGGCCGCCGCCACCTGCGCCGACCGGTATCCGCGCGTTACGTCCCGCTCGACGGGGGCGGCGGTGCGGCCGGGCAGCACCGCGCGCACCTCCCATCCGCCGTCCGCCGTGGGCCCGCTGGTCAGCGTGCCGCCCGCCTCCCGCGCGCGGGAACGCAGGAAGCCCTGACCGCGTCCTGAGCCGAGGCCCGCACCGTGCGCTGCGGCACCGGCGGGCGGTACGGCGCTCGTGACGACGACGTCGGTACGGGTGTCGCCGTACCGGCAGACCACCGTCGTACGCGCGCCGGCGGCGTGCCGCGCCACGTTGGTCAGTGCCTCGCGCACGATGCCGTACGCCGCGTCCGCGACGGCGCCGTCCGGCAGGGGGTCGATCTCGCAGTCGACCCGCTGGTCCAGCCGCCGGAACCCGGCGACCAGATCCCGCAGCCGTTCCTCCGGCGACGGCAGGTCCTCCCGCGAGGGCGCCGGGGCCCGTACGGCGCCGAGCGCCCGGGTGACCTCACGGCCGGTCTCGGCCGCGAACTCCAGTGCCTCGTCGGCCAGTTCGGGCCGCCGCTCGCGCAGCCCGAGCGCCGCCCCCGCCGTGACCACCACGGCCGTCAGATGATGGGCGCTGACGTCGTGCAACTCCCGTTCCATCCGGCGCCGCTCGACGGCCGGCAGCCGGTGGCGCTCGGCCTCGGCCCGCTTCAGGAGCCGCTCGGCCACCAGCCGCGCGCGCCGGTTCCGCCGCACCAGCAGCCCGGCACCGCACGCGGCGGCGTACAGCAGAGCGGTGAGTACGAGATCGAGCCCGTCCCGGTCGCTGAGCCCGTGGAGGCTGAGGCCGTACAGGAGTTGCCAGGCGGCGAGCGCCACCGCGCAGAGCACGGCGGTGAAGGGGTCGCGCTCGGTCGCCACGGTGAACAGGGCGAGCGCGACTCCGGCGGTCCCCAGCACGGCCACCGCCCCGACGGGGGCGGGCCCGGCGCCCAGGCGCGCAGGTGACGACGACCACGGCGAGCACACCCACCGGCCGGACCCGGCGCAGGGCCGACGCGGCCCCGACCAACCCGGCGACCAGCCCCACCACCAGAAGATCGGCCGCCCGCGGCACCTCCCCACGCACGAGCCCCGCCCCGGGCCACACCAGGGCCTGGGCGCCTGTCAGCAGGACCGGAGCCAGCCGGTCGTCAGTTCGGTTCATAACGAGATCCAGGCTATGGCGCCGCCTGAGCGCCCCGACTCCCGCTGAAGGTGGATTCGGTTCTCTTACCCGGGTTGCAGAGACGGGAGGGTGGACGGCCCGAAGGCGTTCTCCGTCCCAGGTTCGACGCGGCGATCATCCCGCGGCGCGAAGACGGGGCGATACCCCGCCCCATGGCGGCGGGACCGGCAGGAGCGAACTCAGGTGCGCCAGCCGTAGCGGCGCTCGGGTCTGCCGGCGACTCCATACCGCAAGGACACCTCGGCGCGGCCGGTGTCGTGGAAGTGTTCGAGGTAACGGCGGGCGCTGACCCGGGAGATACCGGCGCGGGCCGCGCACTCGGCGGCGGACAGCGTTCCGTCGGTACCGCCCAGTGTGCGTTCGATCAGCTCCGCGGTCTCCACGCTCATGCCCTTCGGCAGCGCGACACTCGACGCCGGCCACCCGGCCCCGGTCAGTACGCGGTCCACGTCGGCCTGGCCTCTGACGACTGTGGTGAGCAGGCTGTTGCGCTGGGCGGCGTACCGCTCCAGGCGGGGACGCAGGTCGTCGAATTCGAACGGCTTCAGCAGGTAGTTGACCACCCCCTGGCGGACGGAGCGGCGGACCGCGTCGACCTCGCGCGAGGCGCTGATCACCATGACGTCACAGTCGTGCCCGGCGGTTCGCAGGCGTGGAATGACGTCCAGACCGAACATGTCCGGAAGATAGAGGTCGAGCAGGACCAGGTCGGGGAGCAGTTCGCCGACAGCCGTGATCGCCTGCTCGCCGGTGTTCGCCGTGCCGACGACCCGGAAGGGCTCGACGCGTTCGACGAAGGTCTGGTGGACGCCTGCCACCATGAAGTCGTCGTCGACGACCAGTACGTCGATCATCGGGAGGCTCCTTCCGGTGTCGCGCCGGCCAGGTTGCCGACGGACATCCTCGCGGTGAACATGGCGCCGTCGGGCGTGTTGGTCACGGCGATCTCGCCGCCGCGGCGCTCGCAGACGAGCCGGGTGAGCGCCAGCCCGATGCCACGCTCCCCCTCTTGGGCAGCCTTCGTGGTGAAGCCGTGTGAGAAGACTTCCTGGGCGAGCTCGGGCGCCACGCCGGGGCCGGAGTCGCGCACCACGATCTCCACGCTGGACGCGTCCTGCCGCAATTCGACCTCCACCCAGGCATCGCGACCGTCGTCGCCCGCCGCCGCGGCGTCGACGGCGTTGTCGACGAGGTTGCCGATCACCGTCGCCACGTCCACCGAGTCCTCCGGGGCCAGCCGGTCGAGCGCCGTATGCTCCGAGATGCGCAGCACGACCTTCCGTTCGGCCGCGAGCGAGGACTTCGCCATCAGCAGAGCGCCGACAGCCATGTCCCGGACCCGTCTGGTCAGGGTCAGGTCCAGCGACTGGCGGTGTCGGCTCAGCGCGCGGACATACCGCACCACCTCGTCGTGCTTACCGATCTGGATCAGCCCGGAAATCGTATGCAGCTGATTGGCGAACTCGTGGGCCTGCGCGCGCAGCAGCTCGGCAGAGCTGCGGAACGATCCGATCTCGCGTTCCAGATGCGCCAGTTCGGTGCGGTCCCGCAAGGTCGTGACCGAGCCGAGCCGGCGGCCGTCCTTGGTGACGGTCATCCGGTTCATCACCAGCACCCGGCCCCGGCGTATGACGACTTCGTCGCGCCGCTCGGCAGTGTCACTGGGAGATCCGGCGAGCACGTCGTGCAGTCGGCCCTCGATCCGGAGGTCGGCCAGACTCATCCCCACACAGTGCTCGGGTAGATCGAGCAACCGCCTGCCGACATCGTTCACCAGTGTGAGCCGCAACTGGGGGTCGAGGGCGATCACGCCCTCCGCGATCCCGTACAGCATCGCCTCGCGATGCTCGGCGAGCCCCGCGATCTCGCGCGGCTCCAAACCGAGGGTCTGGCGTTTGGTACGCCGGGCCAGCAGCCACGATCCGATCAGGCCGAGCCCGCTCGCGATGCCGAGGTAGGCGAGCAGATACGACGACGCGCCACTCAGCCGCTGCCAGATCGTCGGTGACGCCTCACCGATCATCACCATGCCGAGATGCCGGCCGAGGTCGGGTTGAGCCGGTTTGAGCACCGGCACCTGGGCCACCAGCTGGTGGGCACCGTCCACGACCAGGTCACCCGACCAGCCGCGGGCCTCCGCGACGCCGGGGCCGAGCGACAGCTGTGTACCGATCAACGTGGGATTCGTGGAGCTGACGATCCTGCCGCGGCTGTCGGCGACCGTCACGGAGGTGACCACGGACTGGGTCCGCGTGGCCTGGACGAGCGGGGCGAGCGTCTCGCCCGGCGCCGGCCGGCCGAGCTGGCTGGACACCAAGGGGTTGCCGGCCAGCTGCTCGGCCAGCGCGGTGACACGGCGACCTTCGACCCGGTCGAAGGTCGCTTCCGACTGGGCCAGCGAGACGGCGGCGACCGCCAGCAGCACCACGACGACGATGGCGAGCTGGAGTACCAACAGCTCGCCCGCGAGGGTATGCCGGCGAAATATGACGACCACAATTAACTCAATCTTCAATGCCGACACAACACAGACGTGATATCCGGCGAGTCGCACAATCATGGCCTCCGACTGCCGGAAGAGAAAGAGACAAGCCATGAGAACTCGAAGAACCGCTGTCGTCAGTGCCCTGGCCGCCATGTCCATGCTCGCGGTGGGCGCCTGCGGTGCCACCGCGGAGAAGAAAGAGACGGGCAAGAGCGACGGTCCCGTCACCGGCCTCCGGATCATGGTCCCCAACACTCCGGGCGGTGGTTACGACACCACGGCGCGGACGGCGGCCAAGGTGATGGAGGACGCCAAGATCGCGTCCGGTATTCAGGTGTTCAACCTTCCGGGCGCCGGCGGCACGGTCGGTCTGCAGCGCACGGTGAACGAAAAGGGCAACGGCAAGCTCGCCATGCAGATGGGGCTGGGAGTCGTCGGCGCCGCGTACACCTCGAAGTCGAAAGCGACGCTCTCGCAGACGACGCCGCTCGCCAAGATGGTGGAGGAGGCGGGCGCAGTCGTCGTGCCCAAGAACTCGCCGTACAAGACGATCGACGATCTCGTCACGGCCTGGAAGAGCAATCCAAAGAACGTCGCTGTCGGCGGCGGCTCGTCGCTCGGCGGACCGGACCACCTGCTTCCGATGCAGCTCGCCAAGGCTGTCGGCATCGAACCGAAGAAGGTCAACTACATAGGTTACGACGGCGGTGGTGAGCTGCTCCCGGCGATCCTCGGCAACAAGATCGCCTTCGGTGTCAGCGGTTTCGGTGAGTTCCTCGACCAGATCGAGGCGGGTCAGGTGCGGGTGCTCGCGGTGACCAGCGCGAAGCCGATCGAAGCCCTCAAGGATGCTCCGACGCTGAAGTCTTCGGGTATCGACATGGTCTTCACCAACTGGCGCGGAATCGTCGCCCCGCCCGGCATCAGCGATGCCGACAAGAAGGTCTGGGTCGACTCGCTGACGGCGATGCACGACTCCAGGGAGTGGAAGGCCGAGCTGACCAAGCACGGCTGGACCGACGCCTTCATGACAGGCGACGACTTCGCCACC
The DNA here is from genome assembly GCF_040560175.1 of Streptomyces panacea. Classification (NCBI taxonomy): domain Bacteria; kingdom Bacillati; phylum Actinomycetota; class Actinomycetes; order Kitasatosporales; family Streptomycetaceae; genus Streptomyces; species Streptomyces panacea. The sequence goes on along the minus strand of NZ_JARJHW010000081.1, from coordinate 23,525 downwards.
TTCCTGACGGACCAGGACAAGGCTGTCGCCGACATCCTCGCAGAGCTCGGTCTGGCATGAGCCTGGACGTCAACGCGGACACCGACTCGGGTTCCCGCCGGTCCCCCGGCGGGGACCGCGCACAGTACGGTGTGTGCGCGTTCCTCGCCCTGCTGGGCGTGTTGGTGATCGTCGACGCCACCGGTATCGCGCACTCGACGAGCAGCACCGACCCGGTCGGGCCGCGCACAGTGCCGGTGCTCCTCGGCGTACTGCTGCTGGTGATCGCCGGGGCGTACACCGTCGATGTCGCGCGGGGCGGTCGCGCCGAACCGGAGGCCGGTGAGGACGTCGACCTGACGAATCCGGTCGACTGGCGGACCGTTCTGCTGCTGATCGGCGCGTTCGTCGTCAACGCGGTGTTGATCGAGCCCCTCGGCTGGGTGATCAGCGGGGCGCTCCTGTTCTGGGGAACGGCCTTCGCTCTGGGCAACCGGCACTACGTTCGCAACCTGGCGATCGCGGTGGCGCTGTCGCTGACCACCTTCTACACCTTCGCGATCGGGCTCGGCGTCAATCTCCCGGCCGGCGTGCTGCAAGGAATCCTGTAATGGACAACCTGAACCATCTGCTCGAGGGGTTCGCGCACGTCGTCACCCCGATGAACCTTCTGCTGGCGCTGATCGGCGTCACCATCGGCACGGCGGTCGGGGTCCTGCCCGGCATCGGCCCGGCCATGACCGTGGCTCTGCTGCTGCCGGTGACGTACGGAATGGAGCCGACCGAGGCATTCATCATGTTCGCCGGCATCTTCTACGGAGGCATGTACGGCGGTTCGACCACCTCGATCCTGCTGAACACACCCGGCGAATCGTCCTCGGTCGTCACAGCCATCGAGGGCAACAAGATGGCGAAGGCCGGCCGGGCGGCGCAGGCACTCGCCACCGCGGCGATCGGATCCTTCGTCGCCGGAACGATCGGCACCCTGCTGCTGGTGCTCGTCGCCCCGCTCGTGGTGGATTTCGCGGTCGGCCTCGGCGCACCGGACTACTTCGCGATCATGCTGCTCTCCTTCATCGCGGTCACCGCGGTGCTCGGCTCGTCGCGCATTCGCGGGTTCGCCTCGCTGGTCGTCGGCCTGGTGATCGGCATTGTCGGAATCGACTCGGTCTCCGGGCAGCAGCGGCTCACCTTCGGTGTCCCCCAGCTCGCCGACGGCATTGATGTGGTGGTGGTCGCCGTCGGCATCTTCGCCGTCGGCGAGGCCCTCTGGGTGGCCGCGCATCTGCGGCGTCAATCCGCGGGAGTGATCCCCGTCGGCGTGCCCTGGATGGGCCGGGAGGACTGGCGACGGTCCTGGAAGCCATGGCTGCGCGGCACAGCCCTCGGCTTTCCCTTCGGGGCCATGCCGGCCGGCGGCGCGGAGATACCTACGTTCCTGTCGTACGCCATGGAGAAGAAGCTGACCAAGTACCCCGAGCAGTTCGGCAAGGGGGCGATCGAGGGAGTTGCCGGCCCGGAGGCGGCGAACAACGCGTCCGCGGCCGGCACCCTGGTGCCGATGCTCGCCATCGGGCTGCCGACGAACGCGACCGCGGCGGTGATGCTCGCGGCATTCCAGTCGTACGGCATCCAGCCCGGCCCTCTGCTGTTCGAGCGCGAGTCGGGGCTTGTCTGGGCACTGATCGCCAGCCTGTTCATCGGCAATCTGCTGCTGCTCCTGCTGAATCTGCCCCTTGCTCCGGTCTGGGCCAGGCTGCTGCGAATACCGCGCTCCTATCTGTACGCGGGGATTGTGTTCTTCGCGTCGATGGGTGCCTACGCGGTCAATGCCCAGCCCTTGGACCTGTTCCTTCTCCTGACGCTGGGTCTGATCGGTTTCGGCATGCGGAGATTCGGGCTGCCGGTGCTGCCGCTGATCGTCGGCGTCATCCTCGGCCCCCGCGCGGAACTGCAGGGCCGGCGGTCGCTTCAACTGTCGGGCGGCGAGCTGTCCGGTCTGCTGGGCGGACCGGTGTCCTATGCGATCTACACGGTGATCGTGCTCGTACTGGTCTGGCCGCTGGTCCGCCGGTACATCGTGCGTCCGCTCGTCGAGCGACAGAACTGAAAGGGGTAGCCATGACGGTACTGGTTGGATACGTGCCATCGCCGGAAGGAGAGGCGGCCCTGCGCGCGGGAGTCGACGAGGCGCGCACCCGGGGCGAGACCCTGCTGGTGATGAATACCTCGCGAGGCGACGCCTACGTCGACCGCGGTTTCGCACAGCGGAAAGACCTCGACCAAGTCCGACGGGACCTGACCGAGCTGGGTGTCGACTTCGACATACGCCAGGTGGTCGGCGGGCGCGATGCCGCCGAGGAGATCGTCGAGCTGGCGGGGTCGTCCGAGATCACCCTGGTGGTGATCGGGCTGAGGCACCGCAGCGCGGTCGGCAAGCTCCTCCTGGGATCCTCGGCGCAGCGGATCCTCCTGGACTCGCCGTGTCCGGTCCTCGCGGTGAAAGCAGATTCCTGACACTCCGTCGCCTCGGGGTGCGTGAGGGCCAACCCGGTCCTGCGCCACACCCGGGTCGACGGAGGGCACGCGCACGGCGTCGTCGTCGCGTCCGGTAAAAGCAAAAGCCCCAGATCACGGCGAGTGAGTTCTGGGGCCTTCACAGAGCCGCCTTCGGGATTCGAACCCGAGACCTACGCATTACGAGTGCGTTGCTCTGGCCAACTGAGCTAAGGCGGCAAGCTGCGGAGTTGTCTGTTCGCGCACGGTCAGGTTCGCATCAGCAGCGGCGCCAAGTCTACAGGGTTCTTGAGGGTGCCCCGCACCAGTCCCCCGGTGGGGAGGGGGGTGTGGTCAGCACTTCTTGCCGCTCTTCGGTGGGGTGCCTTCGAGGAGGTACGTGTTGATCGCCGTGTCCACGCAGTCGCTGCCGCGGCCGTACGCCGTGTGGCCGTCGCCGTCGTAGGTCAGCAGGACACCCGAGGAGAGCTGGTCGGCGAGGGACTGGGCCCACTTGTACGGGGTCGCCGGGTCGCGGGTGGTGCCGACCACGAGGATCGGGGCCGCGCCCTTCGCCTCGATGCGGTGGGGGGCGCCCGTCGCCTTCGTCGGCCAGTAGGCGCAGCTCAGGGAGGACCAGGCCAGGCCGGTGCCGAAGACCGGGGAGGCCTTCTGGAAGGAGGGCACCGCCTTCTCGACCTCGGCGGGTTCGGTGTAGGCGGCCGGGAGGTCCAGGCAGTTGACCGCCGCGTTGGCGTACATGAGGTTCGTGAACGAGCCGTCGCCCGCGCGTTCGTAGTAGCTGTCCGCCAGGGCGAGGAGTCCGGAACCGTCACCGTCCATCGCGCTGCTGAGGGATTCGCGGAGGCCGGGCCAGGCGGACTCGTCGTACATGGCGTTGATCACACCCGTCGTCGCCAGCGACTCACCCAGTTCACGAGGCTCGCCGGTCGGGATCGGCTTGGCGTCGAGGGCGTTGAAGAATTCCTTCATGCGTTTGCCCGCATCCGCCGGCGACCCGGTGCCCAGGGGACAGTCCGGCTGCTTCACGCAGTCGGCCGCGAACGCCTTGAAGGCGGTCTCGAAGCCCGCCGTCTGGTCGCGGTTGAGTTCGGCGGCCGGCAGCGAAGGGTCCATCGCACCGTCGAGGACGAAGCGGCCGACGCGGGTGGGGAAAAGTTCGGCGTACGTGGCGCCGAGGAAAGTGCCGTACGACGCGCCGACGTACGGCAGCTTCTTGTCGCCCAGGACGGCCCGGAAGATGTCCATGTCGCGGGCGGCCTCGATGGTGGAGACGTGCGGGAGCACCTCGGCCGAGCGCTTCTCGCAGCCTCGCGCGAGCTTCTTGTAGGAGTCCGCCAGGATCTTCCGCTCGGCCGCGTCGTCGGGTGTCTGGTCGACCTGGGTGTAGGCGTCCATCTCCTTGCCCGTGAAGCATTCGACGGGCGCACTGCGGGCGACCCCTCGCGGGTCCATCGCCACCATGTCGTACCTGGCGCGGACCGGGGCCGGGTAGCCGATGCCCGCGTATCCCTGGAGGTAGTCGATGGCCGAGCCGCCGGGGCCGCCCGGGTTGACCTGGAGGGAACCGAGGCGCTTGCCGGGGCCGGTGGCCTTCTTGCGGGCGACGGCGAGTCTGATCTCGGTGCCGTCCGGCTCGCCGTAGTCGAGCGGCGCCTTCATCGTGGCGCACTGGAAGCCGGGCACACCGCAATCACGCCAGCCGAGCTTCTGCCCGTAGAACTTCTTCAGCTCCGTCGGCGCCCCCGACACCGCCGACTCCGCGCCGGACGACGACGAATCACCGGAAGTGCAACCGGAGACGAGCAGAACGGCCGCCGCCAGCCCGGTGGCGGAGAGACGGAAGAGGCGCCTGAAGTCCATTCGAGGAGCCTAAGGGCTGTCCCGTAGTCCCGGGTGGATCAGCGCGCGGCGTCAGACGCGGTGCGTCGCAAGGCGGAGGGTCACCCTTATACCGGGCGTATCCGGGCGATCCGACAACGCGGCGAGGTGCCGTAGCTGTCGTCGCGCGCCCGCCCGGGACTACGGGACAGCCCTTGGCCGTCAAGCGCCGGGTGTCCCCTTTCTCTGTGCGTACGGGTGATTCGCCCGCCGGACGGGAGGGTCGGCTCAGCCGGCCCGGAGCGACACCGTCATCGCCTCCACCGCCAGCAGCGGCGCCACGTTGCGGTCGAGCGCCTGGCGGCAGGCCACGATCGCCTCTATCCGGCGCAGCGTGGCCTCCGGCGTGGACGCTCTCGCGATCCGGTCGAGCGCGTCCCGTACGTCCTCGTTGGCCAGGCCGATCCGCGAGCCGAACTGGATCGCCAGCACGTCCCGGTAGAAGCCCGTCAGATCGGTGAGCGCCAGGTCGAGGCTGTCCCGCTGCGTACGGGTGGAGCGGCGCTTCTGCCGATCCGCCAGGTCCTTCATCACTCCCGCCGTACCTCGCGGCATCCGGCCACCCGGCGAGGCACCGAGGGCGGCCTTCATGTCCTCGGTCTCCTTGACGTCCACTTCCTCGGCGACCTGCTTCGAGTCCTCCCCCGCCGCGTCGATGAGTTCCTGGGCGGCCCGGAGGCAGCCGCCGATGTCCTCGACGCGCAGCGGGACCTTGAGGACGGTGGCCCGGCGGGCGCGGGCCCGTTCGTCCGTGGCGAGACGGCGGGCGCGGCCGATGTGCCCCTGGGTGGCACGCGCGGCCGCGGCGGCTGCCTCCGGCTCGATGCCGTCGCGCCTCATCAGGACGTCGGCGACGGCGTCAACGGGTGGCGTACGGAGCGTGAGATGGCGGCAGCGGGAGCGGATCGTGGGCAGGACGTCTTCCAGGGAAGGGGCGCAGAGCAGCCAGACCGTACGGGGCGCGGGCTCCTCGACGGCCTTCAGCAGCACGTTGCCCGCGCCCTCGGTGAGACGGTCCGCGTCTTCGAGGACGATGACCTGCCACCGTCCGACGGCCGGGGAGAGCTGGGCCCGGCGGACCAGCTCCCTGGTGTCCTTGACGCCGATGGAGAGCAGGTCGGTACGGATCACCTCGACGTCCGCGTGCGTACCGATCAGGCTCGTGTGGCAGCCGTCGCAGAACCCGCAGCCGGGCACACCTCCCAGCGCGCGGTCCGGGCTGGTGCACTGGAGGGCGGCGGCGAAGGCCCTGGCGGCGGTGGCGCGGCCGGAGCCCGGCGGGCCGGTGAACAGCCACGCGTGCGTCATCCTCGTCGCCTCGGGCAGCGGGGTGCCCGAGGATTCGGCCGTGACACGGGCGTCCGCGTCACGCGCGGCCGCGGTGAGCGTCTCGGCGATGCGGTCCTGCCCGACCAGGTCGTCCCATACGGTCATGCGCCGTCACCACCTCCGAGTCGCGCGCTTCGGCATCCGGACCGGGATCGGGCCGGATGCCGACTTTCGAGATCCATTGTGGGGCCGGGGTCTGACAATCCCGTCCCACCTGGGCGGAGGCCGACATTCCAGCCCCGGCCCCAGCCCCAGCTACCGGCCCCGGCTCCCGCCTGATCCGACTTCAGCGACCGCCGCGACCGCCGCGCGCCCTGCCCGTGGTGTCGTCGTCATCGTCGTGCGGACCGAGCAGTTCGTCGGCGAGGGTCGGAAGGTCGTCCAGCGGAGTCTCCTCCGCCCAGTCCGAACGCCGCCGTGCCGGCCGCTCCGGATCGACCCGCGGCATCTCGCGCGTGCGGTCGTTGCCCGCCGAGGCGGGCGGCACCGGCACCGAACCCTGTTCGTCGTCCCGGAAGTAGCCGGGCGGCACCCGGTCCGCCGGATCCGCGTCCCGTACGGGCGGCAGCACGGCGGTCTCGTCGACCGCACGGTCGACGGGGCGCGCCTGGGGCGCGTCGGGAACGTCACGTACCGGAGGCAGTACGGCCGTCTCGTCGACCGCCCGATCCGCCGCTCCCGACCCCGAGCTCGGCCCCGACCCCGAGCCCGTCCCCGGCCTTTCCGCCGGATCCGGAACCTTCGGGATCACCCGCGTCTCGTCGTTGTCCGCGACCGGCTCGGCGACCGGCGGCGTCGGGACCTCCTGCGTCGCGTCGTCCGGGGCGACCACCCGCTTCCCCCCGGCAGCGCCCGCGGACGGCGGCTGCACGACCGGCGTCGGAACCGTCAACTCGTTGTCCGACTCGGCACGTCCACCCTCCGAAGTCTCCGAAGTCTCCGAAGTCTCCGAAGCCCCCGAAACCTCGGCGGCCCGCGCGGCCTCCGCAGCCTCTGCGGCCTCCGCCGCGGTCGCCGCCTCCGAAGCCTCCGCCAGCCGTCGCGCCTCCTCGGCCCGCAGCAGTGACTCCTCCGCCCTGCGCTGCTTCTCGCGCCGCCGCTCCTCGGCCTCGGCCCGGAGACGGCTCTCCTCCTCGGCCAGCCGCCGCAGCCGCGCCTGCTCCGCGCGCCGCGTCTCCTCCTCGGCCTCGCGCCGTACGCGCTCCTCCTCGGCGAGCCTGCGCGCCTCCTCGGCCCGCTCCCTCGCCTCCATCGCCTGCCGTTCGGTCTCGCGCTGCCGCGCCTCTTCCAGCTCGCGGCGCTTGCGCTCCTCCTCCTCGGCACGGAGCTTGGCGAGCTGCGCCTGCCGCTCGCGCTCCAGGCGCTCCTCCTCGGCCTTCCGCGCGGCCTCTTCCTCGGCCCGGCGCCGCGCCTCCTCGGCGGCGGCCTTCCGCGCGTCCTCCTGGGCCTGCACCTCGGCGGCGGAGAGCGGCAGCATCTGATCGAGCCGGTGCCGCACGACGGTGGTGACGGCCTCGGGCTCCTGCGCCCCGTCCACCACCAGATAGCGGGCCGGGTCGGCGGCGGCGAGCGTGAGGAAGCCGTCCCGTACCCGCTGGTGGAATTCGGCGGGCTCGGACTCCAGCCGGTCCGGCGCCTCCGTGAAGCGCTCGCGCGCCGCCTCGGGCGAGACGTCGAGCAGCACTGTCAGGTTCGGTACGAGACCGTCCGTGGCCCAGCGCGAGATACGGGCGATCTCGGTCGGCGCCAGATCCCGCCCGGCGCCCTGGTAGGCCACCGAGGAGTCGATGTAGCGGTCCGAGATGACGATCGCGCCGCGCTCCAGGGCGGGGCGTACGACCGAGTCGACGTGCTCCGCGCGGTCGGCGGCGTACAGCAGTGCCTCCGCGCGGTTGGACAGACCGGCGCTCGACACGTCCAGCAGGATCGAGCGGAGCCGCTTGCCGACCGGTGTCGCGCCCGGCTCGCGGGTCACGACGACCTCGTGGCCCTTGGCGCGGATCCACTCCGCCAGCGCCTCGACCTGGGTCGACTTGCCGGCGCCGTCGCCGCCCTCCACGGCGAGGAAGAAGCCGTTCGCCGCCTGGGCCTGCGCCGGGTCGGCCCCGCCGCGCAGCGCGTCACGCAGATCACGCCGCAGCGGTACGCCCGACCGGTCGTCGGTCTTCGCCAGTACGACGGCGGCCACCGGCAGCAGCAGCGCGCCGCCCAGCATCAGTGTGAAGGCCGCGCCGCCGTGCGCGAAGACGAAGTCGCCGGAGGCCAGCCGGTGCGGTCCGATCGCGGCGGCCAGTACGGGCGCCACCACGGCGCCGAGCGCCACGGAGACCCGTACGACGGCCTGGAGATGGTCGGTCTGCCGGCCGCGCCGGAACTCCTCGGTCTCCTGGTCGATCAGCCCGTGGCCGGTGTTCGCGGCGACGCCGGCGGACACACCGGCGAGCACCGCGACGAACAGCACGGTCGCCGTGTCCGGTACGAGTCCCATGACCAGCAGCGCGACACCGGTGAAGGCGATCGCCAGCGCGAGCAGCCGACGGCGGGAGAATCCGGGCAGCACCTTCGCGGCGCCGCCGATGCCGACGCCGACGCCGCCTGTCAGCGCGAGGATCAGGAGGGCGAAGGCGACGGGGCCGCCGCCCAGGTCCTTCGCGTGCAGTACGGAGACGGCGGCGGCGGCGGCGATGGCCGCGGCGACGGCCGCGCAGGCGACGACGAGCAGCGGCACCGCGCCCGTACGGCCCTTGTCCGGGCCGGTTCCGGTCGCCGGAAGGCGCAGTCCTTCGAGGGGCGAGCGCGGGCGCGGGGTGGGGCCGCCGGGCAGCTCCAGCATGAACAGGGTCGAGACGGACGCGGCGAACAGTCCGGCCGCGACATAACTGCCGAGGGCCGCCTGGTGCAGCGAGAACCACTCGATGCCCGTACCGAGCAGATTGCCGATCAGTGTGACGACGAGCAGGACGGTGGCGGCCGCGGGGATCGCGACGAAGCCGGTGCGCAGCGAGAGCCGGCGCAGCGCGTCGAGATGGTCGGGCATCGGGCGTACGGCGGCGCCTTCCGGCGGCGGGGCCGGGAGCAGGGCGGGTGCCGCGCTCTCCTTGGCCACCGTCCAGAAGCGCTCGGCCACGCCGGCGACGAAGACCGTACTAAGAAGGATGGGCAGTGCGTTGTCGGGGCTCCAGTCGAGCCAGAGCGGCGCGACGATGAGCAGGGCGAGGCGTACGCCGTCGGCCCCGATCATCGTCCAGCGACGGTCCAGCGGTCCGCCCTTGGCGCCACCCTTGGCGTCGGAGGCCGCGTCGGACTTCGCCCCTGACCCTGGTGCGGTGAGGGCGGAGAGCGGTCCGAGGAGTACGGCTCCGAAGAGCACTGTGGCAAGGATCCGGGCACCGAACACCGCTGCGACGGCGAACGCCACACCTCGGTATCCCGCTCCGAACGAGCCCTCGGCGACCGCCGCCTGCAACGACAGCAGCAGAAGCACGAGCAGGGCGAGTGCATCGCCGATGCTGCCCACGAGCTGTGCGCCCCACAACCGCCGGAGCGGGGGGAGGCGCAACAGAGCTCGTACGGCACGCTCTCGTGAGTCTGCGGCAAGTGCGTCGGAGTCGGAGGTGGGGCTCACGACCGTTGGCTGCTCGGCTCGCGTCATCCGCCCAGCCTATCCGGAGCCCGCCGGTCCTCGGAGGCCCGCCCGAACAAACGACCGCCGCACGGGTCTCCGGGCGATCCCGATGGAGACTCGTGCGGCGGTCGCGCTTCCGTACAGAGGGTGCGCGGAGGGCGCCTACAGGCGTGCGTACAGAGGTCCGTACACGCCCCCGCGCCCGTCCTACTCGTCCCCGTTCGAGCCCGCGCCGGACGACGACGCCGTCGACTTCTTCGCGGCCGCCGACTTCGTGGTGGTCTTCTTCGCCGTCGTCGTCTTCTTCGCCGCGGTCTTCTTCGCCGTTGTCGTCTTCTTGGCGGGAGCCTTCTTGGCGGTGGTCTTCTTCGCCGGGGCCTTCTTCGCCGTCTTCTTCTTGGCGGGCCCCTTGGCGCGCTTCTCGGCGAGCAGCTCGTAGCCTCGCTCCGGCGTGATCTCCTCGACGCTGTCGTCCGTCCGCAGCGTCGCGTTCGTCTCGCCGTCCGTGACGTACGCCCCGAAGCGGCCGTCCTTCACGACGACCGGGCTCCCGCTCACCGGGTCCGTGCCCAGCTCCTTCAAAGGAGGCTTCGCCGCGGCCCGTCCACGCTGCTTGGGCTGGGCGTAGATCGCCAGCGCCTCGTCCAGCGTGATGTCGAACAGCTGGTCCTCGCTGGTCAGCGACCGCGAGTCGGTGCCCTTCTTGAGATACGGGCCGTAGCGGCCGTTCTGCGCGGTGATCTCGACGCCCTCGGCGTCCGTACCGACCACGCGCGGCAGCGACATCAGCTTCAGCGCGTCCGCCAGCGTCACCGTGTCCAGCGACATCGACTTGAACAGCGAGGCGGTCCGCGGCTTGACGGCGTTCTTCCCGGTCTTCGGGGTGCCGTCGGGCAGGACCTCGGTCACATACGGGCCGTAGCGGCCGTCCCTGGCCACGATCTGATGCCCGCTCTGCGGTTCGACGCCGAGCTCGAAGTCACCGCTGGGCTTGGCCAGCAGCTCCTCCGCGTACTCGACCGTCAGCTCGTCGGGCGCCAGGTCCTCGGGCACGTCGGCCCGCTGGTGGCCCTCCGCGTCCTTCTCGCCGCGCTCGACGTAGGGGCCGTAGCGGCCGACGCGCAGCATGATGCCGTCGCCGATCGGGAAGGACGAGATCTCGCGGGCGTCGATCGCGCCGAGGTCCGTGACGAGCTCCTTGAGCCCGCCCAGGTGGTCCCCGTCGCCGTTGCCCGCGGCAGCCGCGGCGGTCGCGGCGGCTGCCGTGCCGTCCGAGTCGTCGCCCGTGCCGAAGTAGAACCGCTTGAGCCACGGCACGGACTGCGCCTCGCCCCGCGCGATGCGGTCGAGGTCGTCCTCCATCCGCGCGGTGAAGTCGTAGTCGACGAGCCGGCCGAAGTGCGTCTCCAGCAGATTCACCACGGCGAAGGAGAGGAAGGACGGGACAAGCGCCGTGCCCTTCTTGAAGACGTAGCCGCGGTCGAGGATCGTGCCGATGATCGACGCGTACGTCGACGGGCGGCCGATCTCGCGCTCTTCCAACTCCTTGACCAGCGAGGCTTCGGTGTAGCGGGCCGGCGGCTTGGTGGCGTGACCGTCGACGGTGATCTCTTCCGCCGAGAGCGCGTCGCCCTCGGCGACCTGCGGCAGACGGCGCTCGCGGTCGTCCAGCTCCGCATTCGGGTCGTCGGCACCTTCTACATAGGCCTTCATGAAGCCGTGGAAGGTGATCGTCTTGCCGGACGCGGAGAACTCGGCGTCCCGGCCGTCGCTCGACGTGCCCGCGATCTTGACCGTGACGCTGTTGCCGACCGCGTCCTTCATCTGGGAGGCGACGGTCCGCTTCCAGATCAGCTCGTAGAGCCGGAACTGGTCGCCGGTCAGACCGGTCTCGGCGGGCGTACGGAAGCGGTCGCCCGAGGGACGGATCGCCTCGTGCGCCTCCTGCGCGTTCTTGACCTTGCCGACGTACACACGCGGCTTGTCGGGCAGGTAGCTCGCCCCGTACAGCTGCGTGACCTGCGCCCGCGCCGCCGAGACGGCGGTGGCGGACAGGGTCGTGGAGTCCGTACGCATATAGGTGATGAAGCCGTTCTCGTACAGCTTCTGCGCGACCTGCATCGTCGACTTGGCCCCGAAGCCCAGCTTGCGCGAGGCCTCCTGCTGAAGCGTCGTCGTACGGAAGGGGGCGTACGGGGAACGGCGGTACGGCTTCGACTCGACCGAGCGGACGGCGAACGACGTGTCCTGGAGGGCGGCGGCCAGCGCGTGCGCGGCGGCCTCGTCCAGATGCTGCACCTGGTCGGACTTCAGCTGTCCGTCCGAGCCGAAGTCGCGGCCCTGGGCGATGCGGCGGCCGTCGACCGCCGACAGCCGGGCATTCAGTACGGAGGGGTCGGAGGCGTCGCCGGTACGGCCGGTGCCGAAGGTGCCCGTCAGGTCCCAGTACTCGGCGGAGCGGAAGGCGATGCGCTCGCGTTCGCGCTCGACGACGAGCCGGGTGGCGACGGACTGCACGCGGCCGGCCGACAGGCCGCGCATGACCTTCTTCCACAGGACGGGCGAGACCTCGTAGCCGTACAGCCGGTCGAGGATCCGGCGCGTCTCCTGCGCGTCCACCATCAGCTTGTTCAGCTGGCGGGGATTGGCGACGGCGGCCCTGATCGCTTCCTTGGTGATCTCGTGGAAGACCATCCGGTGGACCGGGACCTTGGGCTTCAGGACTTCCTGGAGATGCCACGCGATGGCTTCGCCCTCGCGGTCCTCATCGGTGGCGAGGAAGAGTTCGTCGGAGTCGGCCAGCAGCTCCTTGAGCTTTCTGACCTGGGCCTTCTTGTCGGCGTTGACGACGTAGATCGGCTGGAAGTCGTGTTCGACGTCCACACCGAGGCGGCGCACCTCGCCGGTGTACTTCTCGGGCACCTCGGCGGCGCCGTTCGGGAGGTCGCGGATGTGCCCGACGCTCGCCTCGACGACATATCCCGGGCCGAGGTAGCCCTTGATTGTCTTCGCCTTGGCAGGCGACTCGACGATGACGAGTCGGCGGCCGGCGTGTCCGGTCTCGCTGGTCGGGGACAACTTCGCTCTTCTCTCCGGTCGGCACTTCGGTGGCCCGTACAGCTTTACCGCGGTACGGAAGTACGGCAGTACGGGGCATGACATGCCCCGCTATGACGCCGCTTCGCTGCGGAGTGTGACGGTACAACCCGCCCCCGTGTCAAACGGCGAAAGACCGCAACGGCCACTCGAACGGTAACCCGAGTCCGCACCTTTCTGCCGCCCGGACCCCTGGCCCCGCCGCGCGGGACGGCGTACGAACGCCGCACGGAACAGCTCGGCGGCGGGCCGCGGGAAGGGCTTCACCGCAGGTCCCGGGGGTCGGTGGAGGGCATACCCCGGGCGGGATCCCGGCTGGATCCGGCGCCGTACGACTCGTCGGGCGCGCCGGTCCCCGACGTGCGCCGGCCACTGCGGGCGGGCCGGGAATCAGATCCGGCCGAAGCACCAGAGGCCGAGGGCGACGAACGACACGCCCGCGAGGGTCGCCAGCGTGATGGATGTCGCAGGGCTGACACCGTGCGCCACCGGGGCGCGGTGCAGCACGCGCGCTCCCGTCCACACCAGCAGTGCGGCTCCGAACAGCGCGAACGCCGCTCCCGCGAAGATCGCCGGCCCGCTCTCCATGCCCGTACCCCGTTCGATTCGCGGAGCCGAGCGCCCCGGAGGCAGAGGCTGGCACCTCGGCACGTCATTGGCGCGAATTCCGCGTGAACGGCGCGGGGGTTCACTCGCGCGGCGTCCGCCGGGTGCCCGTACGGGGGCGCGACCCCGGCGCGCGCCGTACGGCTCCCGCTCCGGCACCCGCCAACTGCGGCCGTACGATCTCCGTCGGCCGGGCCAGTGGAAATACGCCACCGGCATGGGCGGCCGGCGGCCGGGACCCGCGTCGGATCAGGCCCCGGGCGCGGCCACCGGGACCAGGAAGCCCTCCTCCACCAGCACCCGGATCGCCTGCGGCGTGCGGTCGCGCAACCGCACCGGGTCCTCCCCGACGAGCTGGGCGATCGCGTCCAGGATCCGCCCGGCGCTCAGCGAGCCGTCGCAGACCCCGGCGAAGCCCGCGGCGACCGTGTCGACCTTCGTCGCCCTCCGCATACCGCGGTTCTGACGGAGCACCACATGCTCGGGGTCCTCCGCGCCGGGCAGTCCGACCTGCTCCTGGACGACCTCGGGGGCGAGCGTGAAATGCGCGGTGAGCAGGGCGGCGTCATCGTGCTCGCGCAGATAGTCCTGACGCTCGAAGTGTGCCCGTACGGTCTCGCCGAGCGGCTGCTCCACGGGATGCGGCCACTCCTCCACGACCACGGAGGGACGCTCGGACCCCGACTTCCTGAGGGTGATCCAGCCGAAGCCGACGGCCTTGGTCTCGCGCGCCTCGAACTCGTCCAGCCACGCCTCGTAGCGCGCCGCGTACGCCTCCGGGTCGGCCCGGTGGTCACCGCTGTCGCGCAGCCACAGCTCCGCGTACTGCGTCACGTCCTGCACCTCGCGCTGCACGATCCAGGCGTCGCAGCCGCGCGGCACCCAGGAGCGGAGCCGGTCCTGCCACTCCTCGCCCTCCACGTGCTGCCAGTTCGCGAGGAAGTGCGCGTACCCCCCGTCGGCGAGGCGGTCGCCCGTCTCCTGGACGAGCGTCCGGCACAGGTCGTCGCCGCCCATGCCGCCGTCGCGGTAGGTGAGCCTGGCGCCGGGAGAGATCACGAACGGTGGGTTCGACACGATCAGGTCGTACGTCTCGCCGTCGACCGGCTCGAACAGCGACCCCTCACGCAGCTCGGCGGCGGGCGCCCCTGACAGTGCGAGGGTGAGCCGGGCGCACTCCAGCGCACGCGGGTTGAGGTCGGTGGCGGTGACCCTGGTGGCGTGGCGCGCCGCGTGCAGCGCCTGGATGCCGGACCCGGTGCCGACGTCGAGGGCATGGGTGACCGGCGTACGGACCGTGAGTCCGGCCAGCGTCGTGGAGGCCCCGCCGACGCCGAGCACCACACCCTCGCCGTGGCCGATCGCGCCGGAGGCGCCGCCGACCGCGCAGCCGAGGTCGGAGACGATGAACCAGTCCTCTCCTTCCGGGCCGCCGTACGGCCGTACGTCCACGGTGGCGCTGACGAACGTGCCGTCTTCACCGTCGGCCGTACCGCCTTCCGGGGCGGCGTCCGTGGCTGCTTCCGTGGCGTCGGCCTCCACGATCCAGCCGTCGGCCAGGCACTGCGACAGCGGCAGCGCAGCACGGACCCGCTCCGCGGGGACCGGACGCTGGAGCAGGAAGAGTCTGACGAGCGTTTCGAGCGGGGTGTCGCCGCGGGTGGCCCGCAGGGCGGGCACCGTCTCGCTGCGGGCCAGCGCGGCGTACGCGGGCGCGCCGAGCAGGTCCAGCAGGCCGTCGACGGTGAAGTCGGCGGCGAGCAGGGCGTCACGGAGTCGGGGCGAGTGGTCGGGCGCGGGAAGGCTGGTCGTACTCACCCGTCCATTGTGGCGGCTCCCACCGACAAACGCCTGCGGCCCGGCTCCCCGGGCGGGGTGCCGGGCCGCGGGTTTCGCGTCCGAGAGCGGTACTGCGAGGCTTACGTACTACGGCGCGTTCCTCTGACGAATCGACAGGAGAGCGACAGAAGAACGCCTCTTCACATCAGGCACGTCAGGGGCTCAGGGCTCATACGGCATGCGGCATGCGGCATGCGGCATGCGGTCATGGGCTCAGGAGGACGTGTCGGCGGACGGTCACGTCGACGGCGCGTCCGATCCGGTGTCGGCGGGCGCGGACGTCTTCGGCCGCTGGCAGCCGGGCTGCTTCGCCATCGCCGCACCGACATCGCCGGACTGAAGTTTCTGCAGCGCCTCGTCACCGCTCTTGCTGAGCTTGTCGAGTTCGTCGGCGACGCCCTTGAGGCCGTCCGCGAACTTCGCCTGGTCCTTGGTGTCGAGGTCGTCGACCTCGGCCTTGAGCCCGGCGTACGCCGTGGAGGTGGCGTTGAGCTCGCTGACAGCCTCCTTCTGGGTCTTCTCGCCGTCGTCGACGGGCGGGGCGCCCGCTCCGTTCACGGCCGCGCCCAGCGCCTTGTAGGCGTCCGAGATGGACTGGAAGGCAGCCGCGTCCGTCTTCTGGACGTCGGCGGGCTTGCTGCTGTCCGAGGTCGCCTGCTGGATCGAGGCATTGGCGTCGGCGATCTTCGTCAGCTGCGGCTGGACCTGGTCACAGACCTTCTTGGCCCAGTCGTTCACCTTGCTGTCGCCGTCGTCGCTGCACCCCGACAGCGCCATGAGCAGTACCGAACCGCCGGAGAGTGCGGCTACGAGCTTCTTCTTCACCGGATTGGGTCCCTTCCAAGGCTCTCGGCCCCGGAACATACACGCCAAGTGGGCGACTACCGCACGCCGAGTGTCCGTTCAATAGGCTATTGCGGCCATTTGCACCAAGGGAGAGAACCCTCACGCCGTCCGCTTCCACGGCGCCGGCAGGCGGACGGGCGGCGCGTCAAGACGCGCCGCCCGCAAGCCAGTTGCTATGCCGTGGCTACGAAGCAACCGCCGGGTCCGGTGACTTGGTCGTCCCGTCCCCGGATCCGCCTCCTCCCTCGCCCCCGTCGTCCACGGTCACCGAGCGCCGCTTGGAGACGTACACCGCCCCGACGATCACGGCGATCGCCAGCACCGCCACCACCGCGCGTACCCCGGCGTTGGCGTCGTCCCCGTAGCTGAACTGCACCACCGCCGGAGCGATGAGCAGCGCCACCAGGTTCATGACCTTCAACAGAGGGTTGATCGCCGGTCCCGCCGTGTCCTTGAACGGGTCGCCGACGGTGTCGCCGATGACGGTCGCGGCGTGGGCGTCGCTGCCCTTGCCGCCGTGGTGACCGTCCTCGACGAGCTTCTTGGCGTTGTCCCACGCCCCACCGGAGTTGGCGAGGAAGACGGCCATCAGCGTGCCGGTGCCGATCGCGCCGGCCAGGAACGAGCCGAGCGCGCCGACACCGAGCGAGAACCCCACGGCGATCGGGGTGAGCACGGCGAGCAGACCGGGTGTGGCCAGCTCGCGCAACGCGTCCTTCGTACAGATGTCGACGACGCGCCCGTACTCCGGCTTCTCCGTGTAGTCCATGATCCCGGGGTGCTCGCGGAACTGCCGCCGCACCTCGTAGACCACCGAACCGGCCGACCGCGAAACGGCGTTGATCGCGAGCCCCGAGAAGAGGAACACGACCGCGGCGCCGAGAATCAGTCCGACGAGGTTGTTGGGCTGCGAGATGTCCAGGCTCAGTCCCATCTCGTCGGCCTTCGCCCCCACGTCGGACACGGCCGTGGCGATGGCGTCGCGGTACGAGCCGAAAAGCGCCGCCGCCGCCAGTACGGCGGTCGCGATGGCGATGCCCTTGGTGATGGCCTTCGTGGTGTTGCCCACGGCGTCGAGGTCGGTGAGCACCTGCGCGCCCGCGCCCTGGACGTCCCCGGACATCTCGGCGATGCCCTGGGCATTGTCGGAGACGGGACCGAAGGTGTCCATGGCGACGATGACGCCGACGGTGGTGAGCAGTCCGGTGCCGGCCAGCGCCACCGCGAAGAGCGCGAGCATGATCGAGGTACCGCCGAGCAGGAACGCCCCGTACACGCCGAGAGCGATCAGGAGCGCCGTGTAGACGGCGGACTCCAGACCTATGGCCACACCGGCCAGGACGACGGTCGCGGGACCGGTGAGCGCCGATTTGCCGATGTCGCGCACCGGGCGCCGGTTGGTCTCCGTGAAGTAGCCCGTGAGCTGCTGGATGAGCGCCGCGAGCACGATGCCGATGGCGACGGCGACCAGCGCGAACGTCCTCGGGTCACCGGAGTGCGAGGTGATCTCCTCGGCCGTCACTCCGTCCAACTCCGCGTACGAGGACGGGAGATACGTGTACGCCGCCACGGCCACCAGGACCAGCGAGATCACCGCGGAGATGAAGAAACCGCGGTTGATCGCGGTCATCCCGCTACGGTCGGAGGGCCTCGGCGCGACGGCGAAGATGCCGATCATCGCCGTGATGACACCGATCGCGGGGACGATCAGCGGGAAGCCGAGCCCGAAGTTGCCGAAGGCCGCGGTGCCGAGGATGAGCGCGGCGACGAGCGTCACCGCGTACGACTCGAAGAGGTCGGCCGCCATACCGGCGCAGTCGCCCACGTTGTCCCCGACGTTGTCGGCGATCGTCGCCGCGTTGCGCGGGTCGTCCTCGGGGATGCCCTGCTCGACCTTGCCGACGAGGTCGGCGCCGACATCGGCGGCCTTGGTGAAGATGCCGCCGCCGACACGCATGAACATGGCGATCAGCGCGGCGCCGAGGCCGAAACCCTCCAGCACCTTGGGGGCGTCCTCGGCGTACACGAGGACCACGCAGGAGGCGCCCAGCAGGCCGAGGCCCACCGTGAACATTCCGACCACGCCACCGGTACGGAAAGCGATCTTCATCGCCTTGTGCGCGACCGCTGTCAGATCCTTTTCCGGTTCTCCCTCCGCCGGGGTCGCCTCTCGCGCGGCCGCGGCGACGCGCACATTGCTGCGTACGGCGAGACGCATGCCGAAGTATCCGGTGGCCGCCGAGAAAAGCGCACCCACCAGGAAGAACAGTGAACGTCCCGCGCGTTCCGACCAACCGTCGGCCGGCAGCAACAACAACAGGAAGAACACCACGACGGCGAAAACGCCGAGGGTGCGCAACTGCCGTGCCAGATAGGCATTCGCGCCTTCCTGTACAGCCGCCGCGATCTCCTTCATGGAATCGGTGCCCTCGTCGGCCGCCAGCACCTGGCGGACCAGCCGCTGGGCGACGAGCAGCGCCGCCAGCGCGATGACCGCGATGACGATCACGATCACTCTGTTGCCGTCCGTGAGTATCGCGGCAGCGAGAGAAGTGGGGTGTTCGGACAGTCGCTCGGACAGTTGTGGATCGATGTGCCCCGCCATTCGTCCTCCTTGACGCTCAGCGCTCAAGATGGACGGATTGTAGGGAGCGGAAGCTGATCAAAACAGAGTGCGCCGCGTGTAATTGACCTTGACTTACGGAGCCGCAAATGATCGGCCCTCGAAAAGCGCTCCGAAATACGTAATGGGATTAGCGCATTGACTGGTGATCAATTCCCTCGGAGAAATAGAAAAGGCCCTGCTCAGCAGGGCCCTCAAAGAAATTGGATCACACTGTCACGGCCGCCCCGGCGGGGGACCTGCCCGGACGGGCAGGCCACTCGCCGCGGACCGTACGCACACGCGCATTCAGGAGAGCGCGACCGCCGAGGCGGTCGGCCAGCTCATCCGGATGACGCCGCCCTTGTCGTCGGAGGTCACTTCCACGTCGTCGACGAGGCCGCTGATGACCGCGAGGCCCATCTCGTCCTCGCCGTCACCCGTGTCCGTCTCGTACAGATCGCCCGCGAGGACGGCCCTGCGGGAGACCGGTGTGTTCTCCGCGGCGGCCGCGGTGCCCGGGGTGGGCACCTCGTCACCGACCTCGATGGAGAAGACCTTCTCCTCCTCGGTCAGCACGACCCGCACGGGCGCGGTGATGCCGTGGCTGCGGTGCAGACCGACCGCGCGGCTGCACGCCTCGCCGACGGCGAGCCTGACCTCGTCCAACACTGCTTCGTCGACACCGGCCCGGCGCGCCACGGCAGCCGCCACCAGACGGGCCGTCCTGACGTGCTCGGGCTGGGCGCTGAAGCGGAGTTCAACGGTGGCCATGCGATCCCCCTCAGACGTACGAGCGTGCGAATCTGGGGCTCGGGCGCCCCGGGCATGACGCCCGGTGCCCCCTGCCCTTCCTTCCGAAAGCCTCCGGCCGGCCTCAGTCGGTGGCGGCGACGGCCTCTTCGACCGTGGTGTGAATGGGGAACACCTTGGTCAGGCCAGTGATCCGGAAGATCTTGAGAATGCGCTCCTGGTTGCAGACCAGACGCAGCGAGCCCTCGTGGGCACGCACACGCTTGAGTCCACCCACGAGCACGCCGAGACCGGTCGAGTCGAGGAAGTCCACGCCCTCCATGTCGACGACCAGGTGGTAACTGCCGTCGTTCACCAACTCGACCAACTGCTCGCGCAGCTTGGGCGCGGTATACACATCAATCTCGCCACCGACCTCGACGACCGTACGGTCGCCACCAGGGCCGGACACATTGCGAGTCGACAGGGACAGGTCCACGGATCCTCCAGCACCTTGCAATCGAGCGGTCGCCCCTCGGGTCTCTCCCGACGGAGCCAGGGGGCGTATCGCCAGCCGCGATGGCATTCAATCACTTACCGGCAGCCATGCACGACGCCTTAGGACCATTGTCCGCCACGCCAGTGACAGACTCGGTGCCGATGGCCACGAATCACGGTCCTGGCAGGCCGCCCGAGAGCGGGGACTCCCGCCCCTCCCCCGGTACGGTCCTGGACCGGCTCACCGCAGGGGCGGGCCGGGCTGCGCGCATCACTCATACGGAGCACTTGCCCCCGCGTGTGGGCAGACATGCAGTCTGGCCCGATCGCATCCGACCAGAAGTGATCAACGCCATTCAGCTGGCCGGGGTCGACCACCCGTGGGCCCACCAGGCCGCCGCCGCCGAGCACGCCCTGGACGGCGAATCCGTCGTGATCGCCACCGGCACCGCGTCCGGCAAGTCCCTCGCCTACCTGGCGCCGGTGCTCAGCGCGCTCCTGGACGGCTCCGAGGCACCCAACGGCCGCGGCACGACCGCTCTGTACCTCTCCCCGACGAAGGCGCTCGCCGCCGACCAGCGCCGTGCCGTGAAGGCGCTCGCCGCACCGCTCGGCAACAGCGTGCGCCCCGCCGTGTACGACGGCGACACCCCCGTCGAAGAGCGCGAATGGGTACGCCAGTACGCCAACTACGTACTCACCAACCCCGACATGCTGCACCGCGGGATACTCCCCGCCCACCCCCGCTGGTCCTCCTTCCTGCGGTCCCTGCGCTACGTCGTCATCGACGAGTGCCACACCTACCGCGGCGTCTTCGGCTCCCATGTCGCCCAGGTCCTGCGCCGGCTGCGCCGCGTCTGCGCCCGGTACGGCTCCCATCCCGTCTTCCTCCTCGCCTCGGCCACCGCGGCCGAGCCCGCGTCGGCGGCCGGGCGGCTCACCGGTCTGCCCGTCCACGAGGTCGCCGACGACGCGTCACCGCGCGGTGAGGTCGTGTTCGCCCTCTGGGAGCCCCCTCTCACCGAACTCCACGGCGAGAAGGGCGCACCGGTCCGCCGCACCGCCACGGCCGAGACGGCCGACATCCTCACCGACCTGACCCTCCAGGGCGTCCGCTCGGTCGCTTTCGTACGGTCCCGGCGAGGCGCCGAGCTCGTCTCGGTCATCGCCCAGGAACGCCTCGCCGAGGTCGACCGCTCCCTGGTCGGACGCGTCGCCGCCTACCGGGGCGGCTACCTCCCCGAGGAACGCCGCGCCCTGGAGCGCGCCCTGCACTCCGGCGAGCTCCTCGGTCTCGCCGCCACCACCGCCCTGGAGCTGGGCATCGACGTCTCCGGCCTCGACGCGGTCGTCATCGCCGGCTATCCGGGCACCCGCGCCTCCCTGTGGCAGCAGGCGGGCCGCGCCGGACGCGCCGGACAGGGCGCGCTGGCCATCCTGGTCGCCAGGGACGATCCGCTGGACACCTTCCTCGTGCATCACCCCGAGGCGCTGTTCCAGCAGCCCGTCGAATCGACCGTGCTCGACCCGGACAACCCGTACGTCCTCGCCCCTCACCTGTGCGCGGCCGCCGCCGAACTGCCGCTCACCGAAGCCGATCTGGAACTCTTCGGCCCCGCGGTGCCCGACTTGCTGCCGCAGCTCGTCGAGGCGGGCCTGCTGCGACGGCGTACCACCGGCTGGTACTGGACCCGCCGGGAGCGGGCCGCGGATCTCGCCGACATCCGCGGTGAGGGCGGCCGGCCCGTCCAGATCGTCGAGGCGGGCACCGGCAGGCTGCTGGGCACCGTCGACGAAGCGGCCTCCCACACCGCCGTGCACGACGGCGCCGTCCACCTGCACCAGGGCCGCAGCTATCTGGTGCGGCGACTGGACCTGGCGGACTCGGTCGCGCTCGTCGAGGAGGCCAGCCCGCCGTACTCCACGACCGCGCGCGACACCACCGCCATCTCCGTCCTGGAGACCGACACCGAGATCCCCTGGGGCGGCGGGCGCCTCTGCTACGGCTCCGTCGAGGTCACCAACCAGGTCGTCTCCTTCCTCCGCCGCCGGCTCATCACCGGCGAGGTCCTGGGCGAGTCCAAACTCGATCTGCCGCCCCGTACGCTGCGCACCCGCGCCGTCTGGTGGACCGTCACCGAGGACCAACTCGACGCGGCCCGGGTCAATCCGGAACAGCTGGGCGGCGCCCTGCACGCCGCCGAGCACGCGTCCATCGGGATGCTCCCGCTCTTCGCGACCTGCGACCGCCGGGACATCGGCGGCGTGTCCGTACCGCTCCACCCGGACACGCTGCTGCCGACGGTCTTCGTGTACGACGGCCACCCCGGCGGCGCGGGCTTCGCGGAACGCGCCTTCCACACGGCGCGCGAATGGCTCACCGCGACCCGCGAGGCGATCGCCTCGTGCGAGTGCGAGGCGGGCTGCCCGTCGTGCGTCCAGTCCCCGAAGTGCGGCAACGGCAACGAGCCCCTGCACAAACGCGCGGCCGTACGACTCCTGGGCGAACTCCTGAAGTCGGCGCCGCCCTCGGGCACCCCGGACCCGGCGGACCTGCCCGGCCAGCGCGCGGCCGAGGCCGGAGCCGAGGTCACGGGCTAGCCCGTGACCCGCCGATCTGTGTGGGCTCGCGGACAGGCACGGACGCGGGCGGTGCGTCCGGTGGGCCCGCGCGGGACCTGACCGTCGGGGTGTACGGGCCGAAGCCCGCCCGCGCGGTCACGTCGGCGATCTCACCGGCCACCGCGCACCGCACCACCTCCGCGCCCTGCGCCCCGGCGACCTCGGCCGCCCTCGCGCAGGCGGCCTCCGCTCCCCGCAGCGCGTACCCGGCCGCCGCCAGCGCCGCCAGGTCCGCCGCCGAACCCGCGCGGTGCCGGGCCACGACCGCCTGGCCCATCCCGAGGATCACCGCGAACACGGCGCACAGCGCGGTCGTCGCCATGGCCGCCCACACCGACGCCGACCCCCGGTCACGGTTCATGGAACCGCTCCGCCCGTCGCCGTGTCCTCGGCCGGTGCCACCGCTTCCGCGGCGAGCGTCAGCGCGATACCGCGCGGCCCCGGGGTCGGCGCCTCCACCCGTACGCGCCACAGGTCGTCCGAGCGGCCCATCGTGACCTCGGCGCCCGCCGGGGCGGCCGAGCGGGCGGCTTCCATCGCCGCGCCCCGAGGCTCGGCTCGGGCCGCGGCCCGAGCCCCCGCCCTGGCGGCGTCCACGCACTGGATCTGCGCGGAGGCCGCCATCAGGGCCCACAGCAGTGCGGCGACGAACACCACCAGCGCGGGCACCGCCACGGCGGCCTCCGCCGTCACCGACCCCCGATCGCCGTCGTCATCGACCGTCCCGCACTCAGAACTTCGCATCGAGAGCGTTCCCGATGACCGATTCCAGGGCGCCGGAGACGGGCCCGCTGGTGACCACCTTGTAGAGCACCGCGGCGAAGCCGCACGCGGCGAGAGTCCCCACCGCGTATTCGGCGCTCGCCATTCCGGAGTCCGCCCGCAGGGCGGCACGAAACCGGCGCCCGCTACCGACCCGGACCCTGCTCCGGCGCAGTCGGCTCGCCCCGCTCGCCGCCTCCACCACACGCCATGCCCGTCGTCCCGACGGTCCCATCCGCATCCTCATGTCAACCTCCCGTTGGATCAGCACAGTTGGATCAGCACAGTTGAAGCAGTTCAGTTGCCCCGCAGCAGCCCGGTCGCCAGGCCGATCACCACCGGGGCCACCCCCACGGCCAGAAAGGCGGGCAGGAAGCACAGCCCCACCGGGGCGGTGATCAGCACCTGGGCCCGGCCCGCGCGGGCCGCGGCCTGCCGGGCCCGTTCCGCCCTGAGGCCGTCGGCTAGCCGGGAGACCGGCTCCGCCGCTGGCGCTCCCGTGGACCCGGCCCGCTCCAGACAGCGGGCCAGCTCCGCGGCTCCCGGTATCTCGCCGAACCGCCCCCACGTCTCGACCGGTTCGCCCCCGAG